>JAYEJK010000413.1:0-8070 GCA_034660535.1 Thermodesulfobacteriota bacterium
GTTTTGAAGCAAAAAATCCGGTCCAATGTTGTGGCCATCATCCCGGCGCGTTACCAGTCAAATCGTTTTCCGGGCAAGCCGCTTGCTCCGATCCTGGGGAAACCCATGATCCAGCATGTCTATGAGCGTGCCGGGGCGGCGCCTTTGCTCTCCAGGGTGGCAGTGGCCACTGACGATGAAAGGATTGCAGAGTGCGTCCGCTCCTTTGGAGGAGAGGTGGTAATGACCAGGTCGGACCATGTGTCAGGCACGGACCGTCTGGCAGAGGCAGCCACAATTCTTGATGTCTCGGAACATGATGTGGTTGTGAACATCCAGGGAGATCAACCGTTGTTTCCGGTGGAGATAGTGGAAGAGGTTGTCATGCCGCTTCTTAATGATCCTTCTCTTCCAATGGCCACTTTGATTTACAAGATTGTCCGTGAGGAAGAGATCGATGACCCCAATCACGTCAAGACCGTTTTTGACCGGAACGGCAATGCACTATATTTTTCCCGTTCCTCCATTCCGTTTCAGCGAAATCCGGAAGACAAGGTGGCTCCCACCTATTACAAACACCTGGGGTTCTATGCTTACCGCAAGGGATTCCTTATCACTTTTGTCGGACTGCCCGAGGGAGAATGGGAGCGGTTTGAGAAACTGGAACAGCTCCGGGCCCTGGAATACGGATATACTATAAGGGTTGTCCTTACCGAGTATGATTCAATTGAAGTAGACACGCCCGAGGACATCAGGCGTATTGAAGTAAGCGATCACAGGCGCCGCATCTGCGCGCGATCAGGGCAACCAGCATAGGTGGGCTATAGCTGATTGCCCTGATCACGCACAGCTACAGCACCTGTGAACGCTTACAGGGCAAGGGGTTTGCGATTAGAAAGGGCTTTTGCTGCCCCGTGATCGGTTACGTATTGAAAAGATGCCGGCGCTAGCCGTCGGATGAGGTATATATGAGAAAAAAACTTTCAATAATCGGCGCTGGAAACGTGGGCGCCTCCGCAGGCCACTGGGCCGTGAGTCGCGAGATTGCCGATGTGGTGATGATTGATGTTATGGAAGGGATTCCACAGGGCAAAGCGCTTGATCTTATGCAATCAGGACCGGTTGACGGGTTTTCCGTTTCCCTTGTAGGGTCAAATGATTTCAGTGATACGTCTGATTCCGATGTGGTTATCATTACGGCAGGTCTTGCCAGAAAGCCGGGGATGACCAGGGAGGATCTGCTTTCTAAAAATGTCGCAATAGTAAAGTCATGTACCGAAGAAGCGGTCAAATATTCGCCTGAATGTGTGCTGATTGTGGTCACAAACCCGATTGACGCCATGGTGTATACGGCGTTCAAGGTTTCCGGTTTCCCACAGAACAGGGTAATCGGAATGGCCGGCGTACTCGATTCCGCAAGGTACCGTACTTTCCTTGCCCAGGCCCTTGGCGTAGCCCCCAGGGATGTCAGCGCCATGGTCATGGGTATTCACGGGCGCCAAATGCTTCCGCTTGTACGGCTTGCCAACGTGGCCGGTGTGCCGGTGTCTGATTTGTTGTCGGAACAGGAACTCGGTGAAATTATAAATCGGACCCAGCGTGGTGGTATCGAGATTGTAAATCATTTAAAGAACGGGAGCGCTTACTTTACTCCGGGTCTTTCATCTGTAGAAATGGCAGAGGCCGTTTTGACGGACAGTAAACGCGTGCTTCCCTGTGCTGCCTTTGTTGAAGGGGAATTCGGTATATCCGGATGTTTTATTGGCGTGCCGGTAGTCCTTGGAGCAGGCGGTGCGGAAAGGATCTTGGAATTCGAACTGACCCCGGATGAAAAGGCGGCCCTGCTTGAGTCTGAAAAAGAGGTGAGAAGGCAGATGGAAGCAACCGGGTTATAACCCGTAATCGGCTACATTGTAAGGACATGTTAGTAAATAATGGATGATCCTGTATCCGAACTCTTGAAAAATCTGGCTTCAATGCGGCTTGAGCCGTTTGATCTGCTGCCGCGCCGTAATCTGGAGGAGAAACTGGTCGAGCTTGTCCTGTCAGGCCCGCCGGCCGGGCCCCTTCACGTAAATGCCGGAATGACCGAACTGGCCGGAGTTCTTTCCAAGGTAAACACCCGGGATCTGAATGTGGTTGTTTTCGGCGGAGGAACAGGCCTGTCAAACCTTATCGGCGGTGACAGCAGAAAGCCTGATTGGCCCGACAATCCCTTTTCCGGCCTGAAAGAGATATTCCCCAAGACCCGTTCGATTGTCTGCGTCACTGACGACGGCGGGTCAACCGGGGAACTCTTAAAGGACCTGCCCCTTGTCGCAGTCGGTGATATCCGGCACGTGCTGCTATCCTCCATACGGAAAGAGAAGCTTAAGCAACAGTATGGAATTAACGGCGATATGGCTCATGTCACGGCACATGTCCTTCATTCTCTGTTTAATTATCGATTTTCCATACGGCCCGCCTCTGCCGACGACCTCGTTAAAAGTGTCCAAATTGACCTGAATGCCCTTCCAGAGGTTATGCGCATGGAGATTGTCAGGCTTTTGGAGGAATTGTTTATTGACATACGCCTGGCTGTTCTACTGCACCGGCCGCATTGTTTAGGCAACTTGCTGCTGGCATCTTCCGTTTATCATTATGTTGATAAAGAACTGGAAGTCGGTCCTGACGAACTGACAAAGGGAATCGAATATCTGGCAAACCTGATCGGCGCCGTTCCTTCCGCCGTGCTTCCATGCACAACCACTCCGGCTCAGCTCCGGATCATGTATGCCAACGGCGTAATTATCACGGGCGAGAGTAAGTCGGCTTTTGCCAGGCGAGGCACAGCCGTTGATCGTGTATTTGTGGAATTTGCCTCGGATCCGAATGTGCCTGCGGAGACATTGAAGAGTATCACCAACGCTGATATCATTGTGTTTGCCCCGGGCAGCCTTTATTCGAGCATTATTCCTATCCTCCAGGTACCGGGCATTGCGGATGCCGTGCGCAAAAACCGCCATGCTCTAAAATTCCTTACAGCCAATCTCTGGGTTCAGAAGGGTGAAACAGATCTGGTCCGGGGTGACCCGAAACGACGTTTCTATGTCTCTGATCTGCTCCTCGCGTACCATAGAAATATTCCAGGTGGCGTGAGCGGGCTTTTTCAACTGATAATGTTGATGGGGTTTCAGGATATACCGGGCAGTATCCTGCAGCGTTACGCGATTGAAGGAAAAGTCCCGATATATTTAGATCGGGGCAAGGTTTGGGAAATGGGTTTTATCCCTGTGGAGGCCAGGATTTTTTCTCAGACATCCTTGAACAAACAAGAGGTCATTCAGCATGATCCGGAAGCGCTTGCAAAGGCGATTCGAACGATCTGGGCGGTAAAATCGCAGATTCCCGGCAAGGTAACAGGTATTTTTCCTTCAGCTTACGCCATGAAGGGTACACTGATCGGCATTGCCGGGGCCCCGCCGAACGAACTGTATCGGGCCATTGTATGCCGTTTGAGTGACATTTGCGATGACAAGGACGTGTGCGGCGCTGTTGCCGACATTATCTGGCGTCATCGCGATATCTCTTTAAGGCATCTGGATTATATGAACGGCGTCAGACTGATTGAGCAGGAGGCCTGGAACCGTTGCCAGGAATGGGACAATGTCTTTTCTTTTTATGATCCTGAAGACGGTATGATAAAGGTCAGACAGGATGTTTTCCTGAAACCCGACCGTTTTGAGGTGGCCTTTCTCGTGGCGCTCGGTCAGTCGCTTCTGGGTAACTATGCAGCATCCAAGAAAATGGCGCCCGTGGAAGATGAAGGAGATACGCTCGGCAGGATTTTTCAGCTCATATTGAGAGATCAGGACGACAGAAGATGTTTTTTCAGCCCTGAAGAACTGGCCGGGTTTCTTGTCCTGGTACGCATGGTTCCATCAACCACTAACGAACTGCTCTACACCAGGCTTATCAACGGCAGGGAAGATTTTACTCCGCCAGGACTTCTGTTCGGCCTGATGTATGCCTGGTATCTGGATAACAGGTTTGCGGATCATATCGAATACAAGATGACAATTACTGAAATGGCAATCACGGATCTTATCCCTGCTCAGATCAAGAAGCTTGAACGGAGAAGGGCGGAAATTGACTTTTTCCGCAGAGTGGTTTTCGGCCATACGTCGTCTTTATTTGGTGAGAGTGCGGGTGGTGGAATGATGAATGATGAATGATGAATGATGAATTTTGAATGATGAATGGTAACGCTGGAGGAAGGTTTTAGCGATTAGCTAAAGAAATCAATAAGAAACACCACAAGCTAAAAGCTAACCGCTAATGGCTGACAGCTTTTTTAAAAATCTTTGCCATGAAAAAGAGGCTGAAAACCTTATCAAACCCGGCCGGAGTACTTTTCGTTCAGGCACTAAATAGAATCCCGAAGGTTCGGTTATTAAAAATATTTATTATTATCCTGCTGATCCCTGTGGGCTTGATCATATGCGCGCCCTTTTTCCTGCAAGTCGGCCAGGTAAAAGAGCGGGCAATTGATTGGCTGAGCATGAAGCTGAACTGTCAAATCAAAGTCGGCTCAGTCAAATGGGACTGGTTGCCGTTCCCCTATCTTTTTGTCGAAAATGCGCGGATTACAGACAACCGGCTGGAGATCTTCTTGCCGGAAATCGGATTTTATCCAAGCTGGACAGTAATTTTTGACCGGAATTCCGAAATCGGCAAAATCAGCCTTTCAAAACCCGGAATACATATAAAATCAATAACGCGGAACACGGGCGATCCGGACAGGTTCCGCCTGCCGAGGGCAACAATTGTAATCCGTGACGGCAGTATAAAAATCGATTCAGCCGTTGATCCGCCTCAATTTTTAAAGGCTGGCCTCCTTAGTTTTTCATCCATAGACTCTGAAATCAAAACACACGCGAATGGTGTGGAATTTGATGCCGGCAGCCTTTCTCCTTTTTGTGAAAATATTAAAATCCAAGGCCGATACGCTATTCCTCAACAGACTTACCATATTGACATTACCTGCCCGGCCCTGAAATTCGATAACACCATAACCTCACTTACCAACGGCCAAATATTGCCTTTAGAATCGGAAGCCAATGTCACCGGCTATATTGAAGGTGATGGTCTTGACACGATAAAAGCCGGCCTTAAAGGCGGACTACCCTGTTTTATTGTTAAATCAAACGATAAACAAATGATGTTTGACTGTAGAACGGCGGATCTTTCCCTGGAAAAATCGGGTCCTGAAATATCAGTCCTGATCAACAGGCTCGAACTGAAAGAGCCGGGCCTGATATTAAACGGTTGTATCAAAAAATACACACCGTCCATCAAGACATTTGACGGCCGTCCCGCCGAATCGCCCGGATGGCTGATTGATCTTGAGGCGGAAAATCTCGACGTGTCCGCGATCAGGAATGGAGTCCTCACCCTCTGGGCAAATAATGAAATAGCCATGCTGGTTTGTGATATAGTTCGCGGCGGCCGGGCGAATTCGGCGCGTTTTTATTTTAACGGCCCTGTTTCGGAATTGAAAAACATCAACGCCATGACAGTGGATGTCGACGTGCAAAGGGCTTCTCTGCATATACCCGTGGCTGACCTTTTTCTTGACAAAGCCCGCGGTACTATTCAGATCAAAGAGGGTTTTCTGACAGGGCTGGGTTTGAGCGCCGGGCTTGATGACAGCTTTGGTGAAAATTGCTCTCTGCTGGTGGCGTTGAATGAAAACGACCAGGATTTTAAGCTGGATCTTGATTTCGACGCTGACCTGAAAGCGCTTCCTTTGGTATTGGACCGGCTTGTTGATCAGCATGGCTTTAGAAATGAACTGCACAGGTTTACTGATGTAAGAGGCAGGGCCAGGGGCCATCTTGCCATGGGCGACATGCTGGATGATCTTGACGTGGAGGTGGAAGTTACGGAGATGAAGGCCGATGCATCGTATGATCGGGTCCCCTGGCCGGTCAGGATTCATGGCGGGCAACTCAATGTCTCTTCGAACCGAGTGGACTGGCAAAATGTAAAAGCAGCAGCCGGGCCTTATATTATCAATGGCAAAGGCGGTGAAGTCTCCTGGGAGAATGATCCGTTCCTCTTTATAGACCTTGATCGAACCGAGGTTGAATCCGGATCACTGAATACCGGACTTACCTTTAACGCTATTGCGCCCCGACGTATTTTTGATACGTCATCGGCCACGGAAGGGCCTGTTGAGATCAAAAAACTCAGTCTTGAGATCAATGGTGAATCCGCGACCATACAGGGAAAGGCGTCACGGGTTGAGCATGGACTCGACCTTGATATCAATCTGAAATCCGCCGCTTTATCAAAAGATAATCTGGACCGCATAATTTCTAATTTCAGGGCGGAAAAAGAAAAAATCGAGGATGATGACGGCCGATTACCGGAAGGGCGATCAATCAACATACCCTGGGATATAACCGGCATAATCGGATTTGACCTGGATAGCTTTATTTGGAAACGACAAAAGACCGGCGCCGGAGACACCCGCGCGCCTGTACAATTTACCTGGCAGCCGATGCGGGGCATGATGAATTTATATCCTCATGGAGAAATCGCACTGGAGATCACATCGGCGAACCTGTGCTCTATTGCAATGACAGGCTTATTACACTTTGACTCGGAGCTAAAATATGAATTGGGGATCGGTTCCGATCCGTCTGTTGTGTATCAGTTCCAACAAGTTTTGCCTTGTCTCGGCATTAAACAGAGTCTGGTTCAGGGTGATTTTACGATTGACGCGACACTCAAGGGAAAAGACGGGAAATGGACATCAGGCAAGGCAGCCGTTTATTCTAAACGTGGCCGGATACTGAAGATGGAGCTGCTTTCTAAGATATTTAGAGTCGTTAACATAACAGATCTTTTTTCTTCATCCGACATGCCGGATCTGAGCGGCAAAGGCTTTCCCTATTCCAAGATGGATCTTAAAACCCATGTTGAAAATAATAAACTGATTATTGATAAAGCGGTAATCCGGGGGGAAGGCCTTAATTTGTTTGCCAAAGGCGAAATAGAGCTGGACGGTTTCCAATGTGATTTAACCGTCCTGATCGCGCCGTTTAAAACCATTGATAATATAATGGCCGGTCTCCCGATCGTCGGTCAGGTGATAGGCGGTGATAACCCCACTCTTGTGACTATCCCAGTCAGTGTGAAAGGCCCGGCGAATGATCCCGAAATAACCTTTGCCGGGCCGGGCGATATTGACGGACCATTTCTCTGGCTGGTCAAGGATGCATTAAAGCTCCCCTTTTATATCTTGAACCCGGGCGGGCCGGATAACCGGTAACCGGAACGCGACTCCGGCATCTCTGCCGGTTGCCACTTGTCACCACTAGGATGCCACCATGAAACCGAGAGTTAGAATAGCTACAGCCCGGACCCCGGACGGAGGCGAGATGGTGCTTTATCAGCATGACCGTGATTTCTCGATCAAGGTCAACGGTCAGGATTTGATGCACAGTCGCCATCATGAGTCTGAACTGGAGCTGGCGCGGCTGGGTTGTGCGCATTTGGCCGGTCGCAAGGCGCCCAGCATACTCATCGGCGGCTTGGGTATGGGCTATACCTTGCGCCAGGCTCTCGATATGGTCAGCCCCCACGCCCAAGTGGTGGTGGGTGAACTGTTGGGTGCTGTAGTCGAATGGAATCGTGAGTTCCTCGGAGAACTCAACGGCCGGCCGCTGAGGGACGAACGAGTTGACCTCAAGACGGGCGATATCGTCAAGCTTATTTCACGTTCCAAGAGCAGATTCGATGCGATCCTGCTGGATGTCGATAATGGTCCCAACGCGATGACCGATTCAGGGAACCGCCATCTGTACGGTCGTGAAGGAATTCTGGCCTGTCACCGCGCGCTGCGCGAACAGGGGTGTCTGGCTGTGTGGTCGGCCGAGCCGAGTAAGAAATTTGAGCAGCTCTTGATGAGTTGCAGCTTCCATGTGCGCCGTTTTCGGGTTTCCGCCTACAAGGGGATTAAATCGCAGTCACGTTTTGTATGGGTCGCTTCGGAGAACGAGATTATCCTGCCCCCCGGTGGCAGCGAGCCGCGCCTGTTGCTCA
>JAYEJK010000414.1:0-1889 GCA_034660535.1 Thermodesulfobacteriota bacterium
GGCCCCCAGATTGCCCAGTGAGATAGGAGTAACCGCAGGCATGAAGGGATTGAAATCTATTAATAAAACACGCATGAAAATTATTTCGTCCCCATCTCTAAGAGCCTGTTTGAAAATTCTCTTTTAGTACCTTAGTGGTAATTTTCTTGTTTTTTATGGCAAGAAATCAAAAGGGTGAAATATTTTTAAATAGTTACACGCAACTGTTAAGGTACTTATCCAGGACCTTTAAAAATTTCCAGTTTATCTGGGTTAGGCAGTAAAAGCCTCCAACGTTTTCAAAGGTGCGCTTTTAAATCCCCCCTAGCCCCCCTTTTGCAAAGAGGGGGGGGGATGAGTCGTTAATGATTTTATATGGTTATGTGAACTTTGGACTCTTAAATTTGGAGGCTTTGACTTCCCAAAAAGGAGTTTTCAAACAGGCTCTAAGCTGTTTAGCTCAACAGATCAACGGCTCAACAGCTTGCCCGAAGGGCGCTCTCTGTTCCTAAATATTGCCCACAATAGTGTTGAGCCGTTCCTCAAGAAAATCGGTGAGTGATTTGACATCACTCGCCGGGATCGTACCAATGTCATTTGACAGCTCTTCCACCTCTTTTTCAGCAATATCAGTAGTCTTGTAGACCAGGAATGAATCAATTTCACCACCCTCAAGAAATAGACCACACCCCCCCACTGCGCCAAGGAATTCGCCTTTATAAAAAATCGGCGCAACAATCTTGGACAGACCGGCATCACACTCATCCACAATCGATTTTCCGGAATTCTCTGCCCGCTTGGCTACATTCTGGTGGGCCGCGGAACAGATAAAAGTCTGCCCTTTGCTGGTCGCCTTGATGGCCGGGCACAGCCTGTTCGCCCAACTTACGAATTTTGATATCCTCAGGCCGTCAACATCAAAGACCGAGGCATTAAGGCTGAATCGCTTATTAATCTCCTTTTCAAATTCCACCCATTTTTCCAAAGGCATAATATCCGTCAGTTTCATTTTTCTCCTTTTTCCAGGTCATTACTACGAATACCCTTCAACATCCGCATTGTCAACAAATGTCAGTTTCCCTTCATTACAGGATATGACAGCATCTCTGACAGTGCCTGAAACATCACAAGCCACTTTTATCTTTGCGGTCTCCAATATTTTAAATGCGTTGGGCCCGCAGTGTCCTGTGAGCAGCGCATCCACACCTTTTTCACCTACCAGGGTAGCCGTCTGAATACCGGCGCCTTTAAATGCGTTAACGTTTTCCGAATTGTCCACAGACTCAAAATCAAGCGTGTCTGAATCAACAAAAAGGAGGTACGCAGCCCTACCGAATCGAGGATCAACCTGCGAATCAAGATCCATCCCTTTTGATGAGATTGCCAATTTCATTATTCTATCCTCCAGCATGGTGTCCGTTCATTTAATTCAGATCTGGCCGCCGCCACCGCCGCAGACCTGATCATTGGTGATAATCGGCAGTTTTCCGGCAATCAGGTCTTCAACAACCGGCCTAATCTCAGCTCGATCAACATCGTAAAAAACATCTATGCCCACCTGATTAAAACCCATCAGCGGCCGCATTCCAATACCCCCGACAATCAGGACATTAACGTTATTGTCTGCCAGGAGATTGACCGGCACCATACATCCTCCCTGGACATGTTCCTGATTGGCAAGAGTTGAAACCTGTTTTATCTTGCCTCCTTCCACATCCACAAATGTAAATACATCACAGTGACCGAAATGGCCTGCTCTCTGGCCATCCATACCGCCATTCCCCATAGACGGGACAGCTATTCTTCCGTTTTCCATAATCGTTTTTCCTCCTAACCCAGATAAACTGGAATTCTTTAAAGGTACTAACCCAGATAAACTGGAAATTTTTAAAGGTCCTGGACTCTGTTCA
>JAYEJK010000415.1:0-1884 GCA_034660535.1 Thermodesulfobacteriota bacterium
CATTATTCGCCTGTCCCCTTGTCTCTCTCCTTTTCGCGAAACTTTTTTATAATATAGGATGTCCCCCAGCTTTGTCCAGCTTTGCCCTTTTTCGGCGTAGCCGATTGTTTATTTAAAATTTCTTCCGAAAATTTCAAATACAAAAAAAATCATGTCAATCCTGTAAATCCTGCTTGCCCGCCTATATCTCTGGAGGGTCCAAAAAAGAGGTTTTAAAATAATATAAATATCAATTATACACCAAGTTATTTACTTATTTATGGACGTCCCCCAGCCGTCCCCTATAGGAAGTCTTTTCATAAATCTATTCCTTCAAGTCCAGGCAACAGGGGATGTGTTATCCAACGATATTATTGCATTTGTACGTCAAAAGAGCCTATCTGTCAAGAATGAAGACCCTTATGTTCTTTTTGATCCCTATGTTCTTTTTTATTTGACCCTAAAAGTGACTATGGTAATATGACTATGTCATTTAAATCCTTTTTGAACTTTAAGAAAGGAGTTTCATATGGAAAAGCAAGTACCTAAATCAAAATTCAAGCCCCATGCATTGCAATTTTTCCGGGAGGTGGAACAAACAGGGGTGGCACTAATCATCACTGATCGTGGCAAACCGGTCTTGAAAATCGTGCCCTATTCTGAAAAGCCTGCAGAGATCCTGAGGATACTCCGAAATTCCGTCCTCAAGTATAAAAATCCAACGGATTCTGTAGGCCTGAATGACTGGGAGACCTTAAAATGATAGTGCTGGATACGCATGTCTGGGTTTGGTTCGTTAGTAATCCCGAATTGCTTTCTAAACCAGCAAAAAAGGCGATTAATGCCGCCATGGCGCAAAAAGAGATATTTATCTCGTCTATCAGCGCCTGGGAGGTAGCCCTGCTGGTCGACAAAAAACGCCTGGAACTTACCCTGGACATAACCGACTGGATAGCCAAGTCGGAAAAGCTACAGTTTTTTCAATTCATTCCCGTTGATAATTCAGTAGCAGTCAAGTCGGTCAACTTGCCTCAACCCCTCCACAGTGATCCGGCAGACCGTATCATAATTGCGACCGCCATTACAATAGCAGCATCCGTAGTTACAAAAGATGAAAAAATATTGAACTATCCCCATGTAAAATCGATATGGTGAACCTCCTCCTTATTTGGAAATAGGGCCAATCAGCCCTGCGAGTAAACCCTCGACGTCTGAAAGGTCCTGTTTCCAACCCATCAATTCTCAACCCAAATCACATATCTACCATCCTAATCTTCGCACTATCCACAAAACACCTCTCGCATTCTGTTGACAAAGACATCCTTGTCAAAGAGTTTTGCCCGCCTTTCGCATGCTTTGCGCATATCTTTAGAGCGCTCTGGAGGCATATTTGGGACAGCTTGGATCACATCCTCAGGAGATGGGTCAGCCTTGATGAGTATTCCGGTTTCTCCATCCACCACGGTCTCAAGCAGGCCACCTTCTGCCACGCCTATTACAGGCTTTCCTGCAGCCATTGACTCTATCGGCGCCATACCAAAGTCTTCATCCCTGGGAATGTAGATTGTAGCGATGCACCTGCCCACAAGCTCAACAAGCATCTTTTCATCCGCCCAGCCCAGCACCTGAATGTTTTTTGCCCCTTGTGCCAGTTTCTTAATCTTCGGCATATCCGGCCCGCCCGAAACTACCTTTAGTTTTTTCTCCGGCATATCCAAAAAAGCCTTGACCACTATGTCCACCCTTTTCAGGGGATCAAGCCTGGCTGTGGATAAATAGAAATCTTCCTGGCCCAGCCAATTGAATTTTTCCTGATTATAACGGATTTGGGGGAGGCGATGGGTGATGGGTGGCATGGACAAACTTGTTTGTCCGTGTCTCCTTTTTGGCTCGGTGACCAGGCGA
>JAYEJK010000416.1:0-7955 GCA_034660535.1 Thermodesulfobacteriota bacterium
TTTGAAAAATTTTAAAAACCGGATAATCCAGCTACAATATGTTTGCTCGGTCCGATAGGCATAATGATGATATCGAAGCACTTGCCGGATCTGGTCCATGAGTTTTAAGCCGGCATCAGGTTTGAATTTTTTCTTGTTTTCCATGATATTATTCAATAACCGTAAAAAGTGGAAAATTCAATAGGTGATTTTCCTTTTTTGGGGGTTGATATGAAAGATAGATGGAAAATTATCCATGATATAAAGATGATATGTGGAAAATTTTCCATGTATTAACACTGTTCTGTTTCCATTCACATCACTCAAACTACTTGTTGACATAAGGCAGGCATAAGCATATATTCATAACATGAAATACTTGAATTGGAATTCCGAAAAAAACGAAATCTTGAAGCGTGAACGCGGGATTACCTTCGAGGAAATAGCTTATCTGATTGAATCAGGGCAGATAATCGGAATTGAGGAAAATTCAGGACGATCTAATCAAAAAATGTATATTCTGGAAATTGAGAACTATGCCATTATTGTACCTTTTGTAGAAAATGATAAAGAAATATTTCTCAAAACTGCCTTTCCAAGCCGTAAATACACAAAACGATACGGTTTAAAGGGGGAATGATGAAAAAAATAAGTAAAAAGGCCTTTAAGCCAATTGGTCAGGAAGAAAAAGACCTAATGGAATCAATCGAACGGGACGAGTGGCAGCCTGTCAAAAATATTGATCAGGAAAAAGAAAAGGCAATAGCGGCTGCCCGAAACACCTTGAAAAAAGAAAAGCGTATAAATCTTCGTCTTACTCAAAAGGATTATCATCAAATTCAGATAAAGGCTATTGAAGAAGGTATACCATATCAAACACTTATTTCCAGTCTTGTGCATAAATATCTGAATGGTTCTTTGGCTCCAAGATCATAGGAAGGGAACAGAACATATCACTTCAGCAGACAGCCGGGCGGGGCGGTTGTGGTAATCTGGAAGTCCTTGTTGCCCTGTCTGCAGCTGAGTTCAGCGTTATGCAACAAGGACAATATGAAAAAGAAGATTGAAATAGAAATTGAATTTGATGGTACTGGTAAACTTGTGAAAAAACCACGAGGATGGATTGAGAAAAAGGGGTCAGAAAAAGGGGTCAAGTCTCACTTTGACCTTACTTTGATTTTGTGATTTTGTGTCACAGTTAAATGTTGTGTGCGCCATAAGGCTATTTATCAACGAATTCATTTATTCAGACGCGCTCTGGCCAGAAAAATTCCGTTTCTCAGACCTTGGAGAGAGGTTGTTGTCATACCGGCGTGAAAGTCGACCCCGGTGTTTGGATATCTGTTTGTATTCCGGCCGGCTGTATCCTGAAAGACCAGTGCAAAATAGGCCGTAGGGACGGATGTTGAAGTGTCTGCCGCGCCTCCCGCTGCAATGGCGCCCGGAATCACACTGGTCGGACTATAGTTGCCTGTGCTGAACACGTTTAGCTTATTAAAGGGATTAGTCAACGCCTGATCTGATTTGATGATTCCCTGGACGCTGATTTCCGGCCTTGCAGGACCCTCTCCGCTGATCATACGGCCCTTAACCTTGGTCAACCTGCTGTTGTTATTCCAGTTGTTGCTATCAAGTGTTGCAATCCAGACTCCCCCTTTATCGCCGATTGTAGAACTGAAATCAGGAGTATCCAGGTTACATGTTGCCAGGGTATTTAAGTAATCGATTCGGCTGGATGCGGAGTTGTCGTCCTGGGCGAGCATCATACGTTCAATCCAGTTAACCGAAAAGCCCGCAAGCTCGGTGCAGTTCTGGCGCACGAGGCCGTATCTGGCTTCTGTTGCAGCCCTTTGTCCCCGTGGGACCATAACAATGATCATCAAACCGACAATGATCACTGCCAAGAGGATTTCAACAACAGTGAATCCCTTTTTGCTCCTTATGTTAAACACAGATCAGGATTCCTCGGAATCGGAAGGGAACGTAGTTCGGCTAATGGAATCAGCGTAACCATGGGGCTATTTAACCAACGAGCAACGCATCCATGAATGTGAAATTATTTCTGAGCGGACCATTAGTTGGTCTTGGCGAAAAAGACCCCGTTTCTGAGTTCAGTCAGGATCATATTTGCGGCATCAGTCCCCATGCCGGCATGCATATCGGCCGCGCCGGGATCTGCATTGGAAGTTGTGCTGTCAGTGCCCATGAAAACAAAGGCGTAATAATTGAAAGATGCGCCGGTGCTACTGTCCAAAGCCGTGCCGCAGGCTATGGCGCCGGGAATGACGTTTGCGGCCGAGTAATTATTGGCATTAAAGATATTGGTTCCATTGAATGGATTGCGGGGCATTTTTGCAGGATCGATGATCTCTTCCACACTTACTTCCGGAGCAATATCAGTGGTTCCTCCTCCCACTCTACGACCGGCTATAGGTATATAATTGCCTGTTCCGTCCGCATTATTCCAATTGCTTTGTGTTTGGAATGCAACCCATGCTGAAGTCTCGGTTCCAACGGTCGCACTTCGGCAGACAAGCGTGTCCAGATAGTCCTTTCTTGAAGCATTACAGTTGTCATCCTGGGCCAGCATCATTTGTTCTATCCAGTTGGAGCCGAATGATCCGAGTTCTGTGCAGGCTTGTCTCACGAGGCTGTATTTGGCTTCAACAGCGGCCCGCTGACCGCGCGGGACAATTACAGCCAGCATTAATCCCATTACAATCACGACCAAAAGCAGTTCGATAAGAGTAAAACCTTTTTCATTTTTCAGAACCTGCATATGTCCTCCTTCCGTCCAGAGTGATGAAATAAGGGGATTGAGCAATGTTATATATCGGTATGAAATGACGAAAAATAAAATATTCAATAATATTGTACTATTAGGTGCAGCATATTGTAAAGAAAAAAGTTATTTCATAAAAATGGGCAGTTACGGATTTTTGCGAGACCGGCAAAATTAATTTCCGGATTCTTCAAGAGCCGTTACGCCTTTTTTAAAAAAATGAAGCGCCAACCCGATGGCCAGCAGGAGAGAAACGATAATCCACGCACCGAGAACAACCATGTCCGTTATCCGTGGATTGATGCCGTGAAGCCATCGTATCACTAATCGGTAGGCGGGCAGTGCTCCCAGGAAAATAATGGCCATCTGAAAGGCCAGAGCAGTCAACAGAAAGAGAATGGTTCCCATGCCGCCCAGGGCCGCGGTACGGTTTTCGGCCTTGAAATCAGCGTAGATAGAACCAAAGCCCAGTGCTACGGCAACAACGGTCAAGGTTATGATCGTGCTCGTAATCACGGAAAACCACCACATCGGGCCTTTGATATGAAGGAGGTTGTCTGAGACGGTTACCAGGAAAAGGGAGAGGATGGTAAACGGAATCACATAAAAAAGATACTTATACCAGAGGAAGCGGTTGATGGAAACAGGTGAGGAATGGATGAGATAAAAGGCTCCGCCCTCAGCTCCGATGGACGGGTAAACAAAACGGGCTGACAGAGATGTCACTATAAAACCTGTCAGGCCGATGTTTAAGAATGAGATAAGGTTTGTTATGTATTCCTCTTCAAAGGCGGAACGCTTTACCGGGAGCAGTTTGAAATTGTAGAGATATACCACCACAAGCGCTGCAATCATAAACAACTGCGACCATTCGGCCGAATCCCGAATAAAGATTTTTGTTTCCTTCTTAAATATCCATTTCCATGGAACAGGCCGGTACTTGCTGAAACGGCCGAACTGCCTATACCCCCCGAACGATTCCTGTGACTTGGTATAGCCTGAAAAAAACCATCTCTGCATCGCCCATTCGCCGAGGAAATAGAGCGCCGGAGGGGTCGTGGCAAGAAGCCCTGTGAGCAGCCAGTCAACTTCCCTGTCCAGGAGATATAATGAGAGTGAATTTGCAGCCCAGGCTGCGGGCACATAAGGGGCTGCCGGTTTTGAAATTGTTGAAAGGTAGTCGATGAAATGGCTGTAATTGTCAGGGTTGATCATCTCCTCGGGACGCAGTAAACGGATCATGAGGTAAATGAAGATTCCGAAACAGAGCGATAGATAAAGGACAATGTCCTTGGTCCGACGGGCGGGAAAGAGATTGACCAGGATGACCGTGAGGAGCAGGCCGAAACAGGTTGCAGCGGCAGCCGTTGAAAGAACAGTAACGATCATTAAAGGCCAGTAATAAAAATCCGTGCGAAATACCACGCCATAGGCTGCGAAAATCGGCAGAGAGAAGACCACCATCATCCAGGAAGTATAAATGGTATTTGTGAGATACCGCATAAAATATATCTCAGGCGGTGTGACAGGCGCCGCAAAGACTATTTCATTGTCCTGGGAGAGAAAAACCGTGGACACTGCTGTTACCATGCAGGAAAAGATCAGCATGGCAAATAGAATGATCCAGGACATCTGAAATATCTTGAGACTCAAGATTATGCCCAGTTCATTCTGGCGATGGAAGTAGCCGATAACTTTTAGAGATACAAAGTACAGAACCATGCACAGCGCAACGCAAAAGATGCCTGCGCCGATCGTTTTTCCGGGAAAGCCGCCCCGCGGAAAGAAACGATTCCGGGCGGAACAGAGGAAAGGCTTAAGCAGAATCAGTCTCATTCAGTTCAACCTTTTAACGCTGAAATTATTTCTGTCAGTTCGTATGCTCCGGTTAGTTCGAGGAAGATCTCTTCCAGGTCCGAGTCTCCCAGTTTTGCCTCTTTCCTAAGGGACGCAAGATCACCTATTGTCCTGATCCGGCCATTTACGATGATTGCAATTCTGTCGCACAGTTCTTCCGCGATTTCCAGAGAATGTGTGGAAAGAAAAATCGCGCCTCCTTCCCGTGCGTGGTTTTTGAACAGCTCTTTTACTATTCTGGCGCTTTTCGGATCCAGGCCGACCATTGGTTCGTCCACTACAATGGTCGGCGATTCAAGCATGAACGCGGATGTCATTATCAATTTCTGGCGCATTCCGTGGGAATAACTCTCGATGAGATGATTTTGCCAGTCGGTGAGATCAAACAGATTCAGCAGTCGCGAGGCATTTTTTTCAAATTTTTCCGGCGGTGTCTGATACAGACTGCCCATGAATTGTAGGAATTCATGGCCTGTCAATTTTTCATATAAAAACGGACGGTCCGGTATGTAGCCCGTATCCTGCTTGCAGCCGACCGGGTCATCCGCAAGACTCTTCCCATTGATGAAAATCCGGCCGTGATCCGGTTTCAGGAGTCCTGCGAGCATTTTAATCGTAGTGGTCTTGCCTGCGCCGTTTGGACCAAGAAAGGCAAAAATTTCACCCTGACGCACCTCAAGAGTGATATCATCCACTGCCTTGAATTTGCCGAACTTTTTGGTTAACCGGTCAACAACAATCGCATTACTGTTCAAGCTCTCCTCCCTGTTCCACGACCTCGATTTTCAGCCTGCCGAGAAGCGCTCCGATTTTTACCTGTTCCCGGGTCTCGCCCTCCACGAATTTGATATGCGTGATATCTGCCGGGATCTGGTTTTTCGTTGTATCAAGACTGATCCACTTGCCGTCAAGGCACACTTCGTTCCATGCATGATAAAAGAAAGCCCCCTCGTGGAATGTGACGCCCGCCGCTATTCGGGTCGGAATGGACGCACTTCTGGCAAGCGCTGCAAAAAGCACGGCATGTTCATTACAGTCACCGACCTTTGTATGCAGAGTGGTTAGGGCATCGGGTATGCTCAAGACCGGCCGTTTCTCGATATTGGAATAGACCCATTCTGCAAGAAGCCTGACCTTGTCCATGGCGTCTTCCGAATCCCCGGTAATCGAGCTGCTTAAATCGGATATGGGGCGTGCCTTTGACTGGGTATAGGCAGTGGATTCAAGTTCTTTTTCATGACCAATGCATGGAGTAGAACCCCCGGCGGGAAGCGGTTCTATTTTCACACTCAGGATGTTGTTATTAAATGTCTGGCGGTCCTTGTTCAGTTCAAATTCTGTTTCCGCAGGCATGGCAAGCCTGTAATCGATACTTCCGAGGCCGTCAAGATCAGGCATGTCTCCTGTAAGGGGTACTGATACGCTGCTTAAAATCTCCGGACCGATTTCGGCAATGTCGGTTGCCTGAAATTCGGGTTCGGATATAAAAACAAAACCGGCCGGCGATTCCTCCTTGATCACCTTGCCCTGCTCATCTAAGTAAAAGCCTATCCGGATTCCGGAAAATGTTTCAATAAAATGATGCAGTCTGAAGATGCGCCCGCGGATAAGGATCTTCTTTAATCCTTTGTACTCCATAAGCGAATCTTTTCCGGAAAGAGAAACCGGGTCAAAATATGGAACTTTGAATTTTTCACCTTGTTTCAGTCCATGTTTCAAGAGATATCCCCGCATATTTGTGGAAAGAACGGGAGGCCTGTTCAGCCGGATTGTATCGGATATCTCTTCCTTACCCGTGTTCATGGTAAAACAAACTTCATGATCGTGGACTACACCTTGAGCCGCCATTTTATAAAAGGGTGAGGTGAGATGGAGGGTAAAATCCTTTAACAGGGAATTTTTGGTAAGAGAGGCCCGAATGCTCATATGCACCGGATAGATTTGGTCAATTATATTGAGCCGTAACGAGGCGTCCTGAAAAAGGGTCACATCATCGTCTTCCCCCTTTACGAGCCTGTTTTTGACATACCCGATACGCTCATTCTTGAAATAAATACCCTGGAAACTCTCCTCCCTGCTCTTTTTCAGGACCTGGGTCTCGCGGATGTCAAGCGTCCTCACAAAGTAGTCTCTTTGAAGCAGAAGCCCGAACAGAATCACCCAGACAATCAGAAATATTATCCGGAACATGATCGAAAGCCTGTTTTTCGTTTTCATGGCAGTAGTATCATATCATGTTTGCCATGTTCCAGCGAAAGGATATTTAGTGTCTGAACGAAAAGTGTTATAAGTGTCTTAACGCATTCAGGGTGACTGACATGGGACTATTATTATAATAGTGGGAAGGATTTTTTGCTTTGGTCGAAACAATAAATAGATGGGATTTTTTTGCGACTCCGTTATAATTGTGTGCCAAAAAAAAAGCCCCGCAAGATACAGATGCGGGGCAAAAAAAAATTAACTACAGATTTTACAGGCAAACAACATTATCCGCAGCTGGACCTTTTGGGCCTTCAATAACGTCGAACTGAACCCGCGCACCTTCTTCAAGAGTTTTATATCCTTCTGACTTAATCGCTGAATAATGCACGAAAACATCGGTGCCGTCGTCCTGAGCGATAAATCCAAACCCCTTGGAAGCATTAAACCATTTGACTGTTCCTTCTGACATTTCACTACTCCTTCTTTTTCGGTTTCTACTGGAAGCCGACTAATATTAATGTGGCTGAATTACACATATATAGGCCGGCAGTGTTGTTTGCCCAAAAGTAGGCGTTTACCAGCACTGCATCCGCAACACTCGTAAACGCTTATACCGTAAAGTGTTTTCAACCTCTTTTACACATAGTGAACGTTTACGCTCGAAAAAAAACCGCACTTTCTATCCCAGAGGGTTGTGCGGTTACTTCCTGTATTTTTTTCATTACAAACAGGTACTGCACAAACAGATTTTTAGACCTTTATCATATATTTGGATAAATGCAAAGCCTTTTTTAAACCCTGATCAAATCTGTCGGAGACCGTTGACTATGAATTCTGTTGCAATAACTGCAAGCAGTAGTCCCATCAGACGGGTTATCACACGTATACCTCCCACACCCAGTATTCTGCGGATCCATTCTCCACAAAACGGAAGACTATATAGACAATCAGACATGCGACCAGTATTGCCGTTATCAGCATGGGCAGAGCCAGGGGAGTTCCCGGGGGTTGTCGCCATACCAGTACCGCGGTTATTGCTCCCGGCCCGGCCAATAGGGGTGTTGCAAGCGGCACCATAGCCGCTTTCTCCTTGGAGACTCCTTCTTCCTCTTCTTCCGCGCTGGTCTTGATCCCG
>JAYEJK010000417.1:0-1868 GCA_034660535.1 Thermodesulfobacteriota bacterium
TGCAGATTTAGTCGGTTTGATATTCACGAAACCGCAAGCGTAGCAGGGCTACGGTGAGGATTTCGGGGATGTCAAACCGGCTAAAGGTGTGATACAGTTCGGAAACGGAAAATCCAAGTTATTTCTGAGCCGACCCTAAGAACGATATCGGCAATTTTCTCAAACAGCGCAATAGTACCTATGTATCGACGATGTTCGACTATTTTAGGATTGATTCTAGGTGGCCGGGAAGAGCTGAAGTCTCTCGGCAAATACGAAATGGAGGTTCTATTACAGCCATCCAAAAAGCCGATATACTTGAGGCATCAACTAATGATGAGATCGTGAAGGTCTTCGCCGACTATAATGCAGAAAGCCGATTTATTCCATATATCGAAATGCATGAATTTGAAGCGTTACTTTTCAGCGATGCCGATATCCTGGCAGAAAAAACCGAAATAGATGTATCGCATATCCGGGAAATACTTGGAGAGTATAACAACCCGGAAGAAATAAACGATGATCCTGCGAAAACGCCGGCTAAGCGGCTTGTGGCATTAAAGAATGGATACCGTAAGGTCGCCAATGGCAAAACAATTTCCGAAGCTATCGGCATTCAAACCATACGAAGACACTGCGCTCACTTTAATAACTGGATGACAAGACTTGAGCATCTTCAAGGGGGAGCAAATGGCGAAACATAGGTACATAGTAATCGTTCACAGGCGCTCCATATGGGCGCTAGCAGTTCGGCTCACTATATAAGTAATATGTGAGCCGGGCTGATCGTGTTCAGATGGAGGGCCTGTGAACGATTACGTGTCGCCTATAAAATGTGAAGTTATTTCTGGGCGGACCCTTAAGTCGACAGCCGTTGTTTTACGATCCGGCGGCTTTTGCTACTCCGTTACCGGTTGCAATGGGTTTAGATAATACCCTGAAAACGCAAAGCGGGTTTGGGAATAACATAGGCGTCTTTTGACGATATGCTTCGAATTCTTTTCCAAATTTCATTGTCAGTTCCTGCTCTTCCACAAGAAATAAAAACAATATAACCCATACCCACTGACTAATAGTGATAATCAGAAACGACCACAAATGCCCGATGACTAAGCCAAGAGAAGTCATGAAAATGCCGACTCCCAAGTGGTGAGGATGTCTTACACATTGATAGATATCTGTAGTGATCAATCGGCTTGTACCTCCCCATTCAGTGGGGTTTCCTAAAAGACGCAGCAACTTTCCCGTTCTCTTTAGCGGAAAGTGAGACAATATTATGCCACCAACACCTAACAGGCGTAAATAAATAGAGAAAGATTCGGTTTTCAGGATTAGATCGGTGGTTATTCCTACACCAATAGAGGTACCTGCCATTAGAAGCCAAATTATAAGACGTTTAAGGCATATAGGCAATTTATTACTCCCAGGTGAACGTTTATGGCTCGCTCAAAAATAACTTCACATTTGCATGCGTCGATTCATCCCGCATGGCTGCGTTGCTCGTCGGTTAAATAGCCCTGCTATTCGTCCTTCTCGCGCCTTGCCATGCGGGCGCCTCAACACCTTAAAATGTAAATTTATTTTTAAGCGAACCCTTACTACGGCGTCTGATTTAGGGTCTGGAAAGAAATAACTTGGATTTTCCGTTTCCGAACTGTATCACACCTTTAGCCGGTTTGACATCCCCGAAATCCTCACCGTAGCCCTGCTACGCTTGCGGTTTCGTGAATATCAAACCGACTAAATCTGCAACACATTTCGGATCGGAATTACCCAAGTTATTTCTTTCCAGACCCTTAGTTCAGATGATGTCTTTTTTAGTGCCTTAGTGGTAATTTTCTTGTTTTTTGTGGCAAAAAAACTCTGAAGTTATTTGTAACGCCTGCGGC
>JAYEJK010000418.1:0-1838 GCA_034660535.1 Thermodesulfobacteriota bacterium
GACGTTTTTTGCACGGACAAACAAGTTTGTCCATGCCACCCATCAGGCAGTTACAAAAAATGGTGCAAGGCTTTCCTCCCCCAAATCCGTTATAATCAGAAAATTTCCAGTTTATCTGGGTTAGGATATATTATATTTCTGCACCTTGTAACGAAGAGATCGGAAGCTGATTTTTAATAGTTCTGCAGCCTTCATCTTGGATTGATTGGCCTCTTTCAGGGCATGTTCTATCATTCTTTTTTCTATTCTGGTTATGACTTTTTCAAGGCCCATTTCAAAGAGTTCCTCTTCACGGCCCATCTCCTGAAAAATGGGTGAATTCGAAGTTTTTTTATCCACTCTCTGCTTGTGCACGGACAAAGTAAGACTCTCGGGAAGGATTATGTTTGAATTCTCAAGCGCCACTCCTCGTTCGATGATGTTTTCAAGTTCCCGCACATTGCCGGGGAAATCATACTCCATGAGGACCTGAAGGGCATATGATGATATTGTATTGATTTCTTTACCAAACATCCGAGAGTATTTTTCCAGGAAATGGTTTACCAGAAGGGGGACATCTCCTTTCCGGTCCCTGAGTGGCGGAACTCGGATAGGGACCACGGCAAGGCGGTAGTACAGGTCTTCCCGGAAGCGGCCCCCCATTATTTCCTCTTCAAGGTCCTTGTTGGTGGCTGAGATTATTCTTATATTTATTTTTATTGTGTCAGTACCGCCGACCCTTTTGAATTCTCTTTCCTGGAGTACTCTTAAGAGCTTCGTCTGGATCAGAGGCGTAAGTTCGCCTAGTTCGTCAAGGAATATGCTGCCGTTGTTTGCCGATTCGAAAAGGCCGACCTTATTGGAAATTGAGCCGGTAAAAGCTCCCTTTACATGGCCGAACACCTCGCTTTCGAACAGGCTCTCGGGGATTGCGCTGCATGTGATGGGCACAAAGGCCGCACTCGAGACTTTACTCTGATTGTGAATGGCGCGGGCAACCAGTTCTTTACCTGTGCCTGACTCGCCATAGATCAGGACGTTTGCATGTGTAGGTGCGATCCGCTTAATGAGGTCGAAGATTTTTAACATCTCCGGACTATTTCCGATTATGCCGCGAAAGGGGTCTGCATCACTGTCTTTCTGATCCGCACTGGAAGTGGAGCCGGCAATGGCTCCTTTGATGATTTTTTTAATCTCGTTAACCTTGAACGGTTTCGTGATATAGTCGTACGCCCCGTTTTTCATGGCTGAAACAGCGTCTTCCGGTGAGGCGTAGGCAGTGATAAGAACTACAGGGATGTTGCTATGTGTATTTTTAATGTGTTCAAGCAGGGCGAGTCCGCCTGTGCCCGGCATTTTAATGTCGGAAATAACAAGATCAATGCTTTTTTCCCCCAGTAGTTCGATGGCATTATCTCCATTTGAGGCGGTAATTGTCGTGAACCCCTCCTTTTCAAAAAGGATTTTCAGGAATTCCCGCATGCTCAATTCATCATCAACTACCAGAATGGAAGGCATTTATTGACTCTTTAGTAATCCGAAAGGCTGGCGAAAAGATTAAATTTTATTTATGAAAATAATTGATTAAGGGTCTGGAAAGGCTTGAAAATTTTCATGCTGAAACAGAGGCTTTTTTATAAATTTCCAGTAAATTTTCACCAAGGGTAAAAGAGGTTGAAAATACTCTGCCGTGTAGTAACCGTTCAGAGTGCCCCCATATTTTGCAGACCCCTTAAGAATGTAATCGTTCTCAGGCACTCCATATGGGCGCTAGCAGTTCGGCTCACCATATAAGTAATATGTGAGCCGGGCTGATCGCACCCCAAGGGCACTTCCGTTGGGCGCGTTCAGATGGAGGG
>JAYEJK010000419.1:0-7850 GCA_034660535.1 Thermodesulfobacteriota bacterium
CTTTGCGAGAAGTGCTGAGTTGTTCAAGTTTAAGTTGCTGGTCAGTTGTTAATTTTAATTTTGCCCGTTTGGTTTTGCGTGCCATGGCCAACCTCTGCTGTTTCTTAGCATGGTAGCCAAATCTCAAGAAAATGTAAATGTTTTATTGAAACCAAATACTAGTAACAAAGCTTGGAAAAAGAAGATTCGGTCATACACCAAAAGTCGGCGACTGTTTTTGCGGAGGTGGTTCGATTCCTTTTGAAGCTGCAAGACTCGGATGTGAGGCGTTCGGTTCTGATCTTAATCCAGTTGCTGCATTGCTTACCTGGGCGTCAATTCATTTAATAGGTGGCGGAGATAAAATACAGAAAGAAGTTATGGAGGCTCAAAAAAAAGCCTATGACGCTGCTGACAAACAAATTACAGGTTGGGGTATTGAGCATAATACTAAAGGATGGAGGGCTAATGCATATTTATACTGCACTGAGGTTGTGTGTCCATCTTGTGGCACATTAGTTCCACTGCTTCCAAACTTATTAATTGGTCCTACCAGTGGAGTAATTGCTAAGCTCGTTTTGAATATGAAAAAAAATAACTATGACATTATTATACTAAATAATGTGACTCAAGAACAAATCAAAAGTGCGAAAAACAAAGGAACTTTTTCTAATGGTCGGATGGTTTGTCCTAACCCTAATTGTGGTATAGATCATTCTATTTCTTCTATTCGATTGGATAGTCGAAATGGTAATGGCAATATGTGCAGTGGAGTAAGGAAGTGGTTGAATGAAGATTTAATGTTCACAGCAAATGATATATTTCAGGAGCGACTTTACTGCGTAAGATGGGTGGAGACGTATCTTGAGAAAAACAGGCAGGGCAAGCTCGTTGAAAAGACAAGAAGGCATTACTGCTCTGTAACAGAAGACGATATAAAACGCGAGAAGCAGGTGCTAAAACTTTTGCAGGAGCGATTTGCCGAGTGGCAGGAGAAGGGGTATATACCGAGTCGGAAGATTGAACGGGGTGGGATTAAAACAGAAGAGCCTATAAGAACACGCGGTTGGACACACTGGCATCATTTATTTACTCCTCGGCAATTATTAGTTCACGGACTTCTTTGTAAAAATTGTAGTACAGTCAATCAAAGTATTGGGATTTTGTTAGGTGTTGGAAAAATCGCTGATTGGGACAGCAGGTTGTGTAGATGGGGTGTCGGCGCAGCAAGAGAATCAATCGCTCAATGTTTTTATAACCAAGCTTTTAATACGTTATATAATTATGCTGGCAAAGGTTTACATTTGATGAAAGGAACTTTCTTTCTTTCTTTCCACAAATTGGATAAAATTCCAGCATCAGTTGTATTGGCAGCTGACGCTAGACAACTATCTGAAAATTGCGATTATTGGATTACAGATCCTCCTTATGCTGATGCAATCAATTACCATGAACTCTCAGATTTTTTTCTTTCTTGGTATGAAAAGCATATTCAAATGATTTTTCCAAGATGGCACACTGACACAAAAAGGGCTTTAGCTGTCAGAGGTTCAGGCGAAGATTTCAAGCGTGCCATGGTTGAAATCTATAAAAATCTTACAAACCATATGCCGGACAATGGGCTACAGATGGTGCAGTTCACCCATCAGGACTCATCAGTCTGGGCAGACCTCGCCATGATTTTATGGGCAGCAGGCCTGAAGGTCACTGCGGCATGGACAATAGCCACAGAAACATCATCCGGGCTCAAAAAAGGCAATTATGTTCAGGGAACAGTACTCCTTATTCTCCGCAAACGCCTTTCAAACAAAATGGCCTTTCTCGATGAAATTTATCCTGAGATCGAAGACGAGGTTCGACGACAGCTTGATTACATGATGGAGCTGGATGACAAGGATGAGCCCAATTTTGCAGATACCGATTACCAGCTTGCGGCTTACGCGGCTGCCTTAAGGGTATTGACGCAGTATGGTGATATTGAAGGCCGGGATATTCGGCATGAGCTTTTCAGGGAGCGGGCGTCCGGAGAAAAGACAGCGTTTGAAAAGGTCATTGACCGGGCTGTTGAAATTGCGTCCGACCATCTTGTTCCCGCAGGAATCGACCGTCGGTACTGGAAAAACATTTCAGCGCCGGAAAGGCTCTATTTGAAAGGGCTGGAGCTGGAAAAGCATATGGAGGCAAGATCCGGGGCATATCAGGAACTGGCCAGGGGCTTTGGTGTCCGTGATTACACGTTTATGTTTGCCGGCACAAAGGCCAATGCAGTTAGATTTAAAACAGGTACAGAGTTCAAAAAAGCAGGTTTATCAGGAACCGGTTTTTCCGGATCACTTACCAGAAATATGCTTTTCGCCATACATGAAACCGTTCGCACGGAAGATGCCCGCGAAGGGTTGAACTGGCTGCATACCGAAGTCAGCGACTACTGGAACCAGCGCAAATCGATTATCGCAATACTGAAATATTTATCAAAATTAAATCACATTCCCCATATGACCCATTGGGAAAAAGACGCAGATGCAGCCCTGCGTCTTGCCGGAGCAGTAGAAAACGACCATGGAGGCAGGCTGTAATTGTTAAGAATAGAGAAAAGCGGAGAAAATAGAAAGGGATAAAAGTGAGTCAAATTTACAACATATATTGTGATGAATCCTGCCATCTGGAAAATGACCACCATAATGTTATGGTATTAGGAGCAGTTACATGTCCGCTTGAAAAATGCCGCAAAGTTTCGATACGTATCCGTGAAATAAAAAACAAGCATCAATTAAAAAAAGGTTTTGAAATCAAATGGACAAAGGTATCTCCTGCCAAATTATCATTTTATCGTGAAATTCTGGATTATTTTTTTGACAGGGATGATTTGCAATTCAGGGCTCTCATTATCCCGGATAAAAGAAAACTGAAGCATGAAAAATTCGGGCAGGATCACAATACATGGTACTACAAAATGTATTTTGATATGCTTAAAGTTATTTTTGAACCTGATGGGCATTATAGAATTTATCTGGACATCAAAGACACATGTGGCGCGGCAAAGATAGCAAAACTTCATGATGTGCTTTGTAATAATATATATGATTTTTCCAAAAAGATAATTGAAAGGATACAACTGGTTCGATCAGAAGAGATTGAAATCTTGCAACTGGCGGATTTGCTAATTGGAGCGATATCTTATGTTAATAGAGAACTGTCAGGTAATTCTGCCAAAGTTGCTTTGGTTAATCGTATGAAAGAGCATTCGGGCTATTCATTAATAAGAACAACATTGCTAAGGGAAAAGAAGGTAAATCTTTTTAGATGGAACGCGATTTAGGAGCCGGAGAACGGACAGATGTTGATTGGTTGCCGGAACTTGTTTTATTAGAATCATTTAGCGGTAACTGGGAAAACTATCTTGAAGCGGTATATAATTGTTTTAAGCAGGATTTTATTGATAATAGACCTGTTTTTGAAGGCATAAAGCTTGCGCTTAAGCGGCATCCTTTATCATCGGGTAAAGAAGCGACATTCTGGCATTTGATTTCAGAAGGACAGGCTGAAGAGGAAAGAATCCCTGATATGCGCAGGTGTGAGCGCATTCGATGGCCGAAGCCAATAATTGACAACAGCAAGGATACAGCAATAAAATGCTGGAAAAATGTCAGGCGTGGAGAAACGCGCATCTGTTTATGGCTTGAACAGCACGATTATTTAGCAGTTCTTGCTGAACGTAAGGGGTATCTTCTGCTTTGGACAGGATATTTGGTTACAAGGCATCATCAAAAAAGAAAACTACAGAAAGAATATGAGAAATATCTTAAAAAACTTAAAGCCTAAAAATGCAAATGCCGCCTAAACATGGTTTGGACGGCATCGTTACTCCTTCTACACATGGCAGATGAGCTTCTTTAATTCTAATCAATTAAATTTTAAAAATCAAGCTTTTTTTAAAAAGTGTACCATGTATTCAAATTATACACCTAATAATTTTAAAAAAATACAAAATATATCCCTTTCTGGGCATAGTTTTTATGTAACTGGCATGTAACCAGAAAGTTATCGAGAAAGATAATATGCTTACAAACAACCAATATATTGTGCAAAATCAAGATGATGCGACAATATATTATTGCTGTTTTTATGTAACTGCTATGTAACTGGCATATTTATTTATCAGTTTCATATTAAGATATAAATATGATCAAACGATTCTCATCCCGGCGTAAAAACTTAGATACTTCTTTTATAAATAATCGGTTATCTGATGCTGTTTCCTACGACCGTATTGCCGGATACTTTCGTTCATCCATGCTGGAGGTTGCCGGGGAAAAACTTGAGGAGATGGACGGCAAGGTCCGTGTCGTCTGCAATTCCGATATTGATCCTGAAGATGCAAAAACAGCCAAAGCAGCCCAGCAGGCGCTGCGCAGATCATGGTGTGAAGGAAATCCTGAAAAGCTTGGCGAGTCTTCAAAAGATCGTTTCAGCCGTTTATATCAGTTTATCAAAAGCGGCAAACTTGAAATCAAGGTTCTTCCTGATGAGGCTTTTGGACTGATCCATGGTAAGGCCGGCATTATCCAACATAATGACGGAAGTCAAACCTGTTTTATGGGAAGCACCAATGAAAGCCTTTCTGCCTGGAAACTGAATTACGAATTAGTATGGGAAGATGATTCCATCGAAGCGGTAAAGTGGGCGCAGGATGAATTTGATGCCCTGTGGTTTCACCCACTGGCTATTTCCTTAAGTAATTTTGTTATCAGCGATATTAAACGTCTTGCCCATCGAAGCGAAATATCCATAGATTCCTGGAAGGATAATCCTGAAAGCGATCCTGCTTCCGGTGTAATCGAAACACCTGTCTACCGCAGAGAATATGGGCTTTGGGCACATCAGAAATGCTTTATAAAACTTGCATATGACGCTCATCTGAATGAAGGTGCAAGATTTGTCCTGGCAGATCAGGTCGGGCTGGGAAAAACTGTTCAGCTCGCACTAAGCGCCATGCTGATGGCATTACATGGTGAAAAGCCTGTTCTAATAATCGCTCCGAAACAACTTTTGATTCAATGGCAGGATGAATTGCGAAACCTTCTGGGAATACCCTCTGCCGTATGGAATGGAAAAGACTGGATGGACGAGCAGGGCATTATCCATCCTTCAAAAGGAATTGAATCCATAAAAAAATGTCCGCGCAAGATCGGTATTATATCCCAAGGGCTTATAACTTCGGGTTCTGAAATTATTAATTATCTAATTTCTATGACATTTGAGTGCATTATCATTGATGAGGCACACCGGGCAAGGCGCAGGAAAATAAGCGATCAAAGTGTTTTTGAACGGGCTGATCCAAACAATCTGATGCGGTTCTTATGGGAGATAAGCTCAAGGACAAAAAGCATGCTTCTGGCCACTGCAACACCTGTTCAGCTCCACCCGATTGAAGCATGGGATCTTTTAAAAATTCTTGCAGAGGGCAATGAGCAAGTATTAGGCACTCAATGGTCAGAGTGGCAAAAACCGCAAAAAGCAATACCTGTTGTCATGGGAAATTCTGAAATACCCGATGAACTCGGAGAAGCCTGGCGATGGCTTAGAAACCCAATGCCTCCGGAAGCCGAAGGTATTGTTTTCAGGAACCTTAGAAGGAATTTAGGGTTAAAGGGCAAAGACTTTGTTGCTGATGGCGACAGTCTTGATCATTTAAGACCTACTGAAATTACACGTCTAAGAAGTGTAATTCCAGGATTTGGACGAGAACATAATCCGTTTATTCGACATATTGTAAGAAGAACACGGGATTTCCTTGAGCAGACCATTGATCCATCAACTGGAGAACCTTATCTCAAACCAGTCAAGGTAAAGTTATTCGGTGAAGACAGCACAGATTCACTTCCTCTGCCGCCTTATTTACAGGATGCTTATAATGACGCAGAAGAATTTTGTTCGCTTCTCGGGCAAAGAGTAAAAGGGGCTGGTTTCTTGAAAACACTTTTATTAAGGAGAATCGGCAGCACTATTTATGCCGGCAGGCAGACCACTGAAAAGATGCTGAATGAGTGGGGCAACGAATCCTGGATTATTGACGCATCGCTCTTTGAGGAAGATGATGATTACCAGATTATCAAAAATGAAAATAGTAATATGAAAGATCTGAGCGGAACTGAACGGTCTCTTCTGGAACGTTGTCTTAAAGCGCTTGAGAGCAATCAGGAACGCGATCCTAAATATCAAAAGGTTATAGAATATATAGTTGACAAGAACTGGCTTGAATTCGGATGCATTGTGTTCTCACAATACTTTGACTCTATCTGGTGGCTGGCAAACCAGCTTTCCTGTGATTTTCCTGATGAAGCTATTGGTATTTATGCAGGAGGTAATAATTCCGGTATTATCCTGTCCGGTGAGTATAAAAGAGTGTCAAGGGATGATCTGAAACAGAAAGTAGGAAAAGGAGAATTACGACTTCTACTTGGAACAGACGCAGCCAGCGAGGGATTGAACCTCCAGAGGTTAGGAACTCTTATCAATCTTGACTTGCCCTGGAATCCAACTCGTCTTGAGCAAAGAAAAGGGCGTATTCAACGAATAGGCCAGATACGAGATGAAGTGTATGTTTATAACATGAGATATCGTGGCTCTGTTGAAGATCGCGTTCACGAATTACTATCGGATCGTTTAGAGGATATTCATGATCTCTTTGGACAAATTCCAGACGTATTAGAGGATGTTTGGATAGATGTCGCCAATGGCGAAATAGAAAATGCAAAGAAGTTGATAGGCTCGGTTAAACCGAAACACCCCTTTGATGAAAGATACAACCAGATAACCGAAATAGACTGGGATTCATGTTCGAATGTTCTCAATGCTTATGAGAAAAGAAAAATTCTATTAGATGAATGGTAGCCAGTGTCCTTTGGGTTGGGGGTTATATCAGCAACTTCCATTTTGGCATCCTAACAAAACAAGGGGGTCAACAAAACAAGGGGGTCAGGTCTTCATTCTTGACAGATGTAGACGAAAACGTCAAGAATGAAGACCTGACCCCTATGTCTAATGACCCCTATGTCTAAAATAGGGCTATTCAAGGATAAAATTCAAAGTGCGACAAAATGGGTTTGCACCCCCTTATGCCCCTTTTTTACCGACCTGCTCAGTCTGCCAAAGGGCACGGTATAGTTCACAGGCTAACGGCATATCATCCATTTTATTATAATGCAGCCGGCTGGGACATTCTCCCGGACAAAAATCGGTGAGTTCACAGTTAGAGCACCTGTCACCCACAAGCTGCACCTTGGACAGGATCTGCAAGGATTTAAAATCGGGATGCCACACCGTACCGGCGCAGAACTGTTCATCTCCCATGGTCTGGCTGCAGGGGAAAAGTCGTCCATCCGGATGTATAGCCATACTTTGTCCAGCTCCGGCATGGCAAAAAGTCCTATTTTTCTTTTTTGAATAAATTTGTTTTTGCAATAAATCCCTTTCGCGCAGTTGCAAGGGTATGTGCCGTCCGGCATTGACAAGATCCAAGGCGGCAACCATGCGCGGTATAGCCTTTTGCAAGGCATGACCATCCGTCGGTAGTGCCGTAGTCGCACCAGCAGCCCGGCCTTTATTGATCAGCAGATCAAGACCGATGCCCCAGGCGTTTTTAAAACCAGCCAACAGTAAAACAGTTTTGTCCAAAAAGGCCACGTTGGCACTGGTTACAACCGTGGTTACCCGGAAGGGCACGTTAAACCTTTCCAAAAGCTGCAGGCCGCGCAGGGTGGCGGTTGCCTTGCCCCGAAGTTGCTCATGGATTTCAGGAGGGCCGTCAAGACTGACGCCCACCTGAATACTATGGACCTTAAAGAGTTTTACCATTTCAGGGGTCAACC
>JAYEJK010000420.1:0-1837 GCA_034660535.1 Thermodesulfobacteriota bacterium
TCTCGGTTCTTTCGAGCAGGGCCGTACCCTTGTGCTCATGGACGGTGTGCCCATAAACAAAACCGACAGTGGTGGCGTCAACTGGCACTGTCTGAATCCTGATGATATCGAACGTATTGAAATCTTTAAAGGTCCCGGTTCCTCCGTTTACGGCGGTAACGCTATGGGCGGGGTAATAAATCTTATTACCGGAAAACCTGTGGATACGTTTTCCGGTCAGGTTACCGCTGAGGCTGCAACTCATGACACCTATGGCGGCAGGGCTTTTGTTTCTGGAAGAACAGGTGAAGAAAAAGGATTTTACTATCGTGTTTCAGGGCTATATCGCGATAGCGACGGCTTCGAATCCGCGTCCGACGATTACCGGGCGAGCAAGGAAGGTGGAGGATATGAAATCATTCCTTTAAAACTTGAAGAATGGTCTATATCTCCCAAAATCGGGTATGACTTTAACGAATTGAACAGCCTGGAATTGGAGTATAGCTATTATTACGATGACCGGGGCGAGGGTGTTAAGGGCGATGACCGTGAAGATGGCGAGCACCGGCATTTCACTAATAGTAGAGTTGGATTAGGGTACAAGGGTGGAAATGGAGATAATCGCTGGAAGGCGGACTTTTTTTATCAGTTAGAGGAATATTATACACTCTATGACCGTATCGGCAGGGCTGATACGGACGTGGATTCAGACCGTGAAGATTACGGTCTGTTGCTGCATTTTTCCACCCCCTTTCTTGCTGAATGGAACACTCTCGGCATTGGCGCCGACCTGAAACAGGGCGGGGTTGATGCACAGGATATTGACGACGACGGGATCGGTTTCCTGAAAAATGAGGGGATCATGCGCTTCTATTCCCTGTACCTGCAGAATGAAATGAAACTTGCCGATGAACGTCTTAGACTGTCTCTTGGGGTAAGATATGACTATGTTGATTATAAGGACGGCAAGATGGAGGCCAACCCCGGCCATCTTTTTTATGATTACATCCGGGACAATCCCATTAGGGATGAAAACTGGGATGCTGTGAGTCCCCGGATTTCAGGCCGGTATTTCTTCACCGACGTATTCAGCGCCTATACCTCTTATGGGCGGGGTTTTCGCGCCCCTGAACTTGATGACATGTGCCGGACGGGCTGGCAGTACGTAGGCCCCAAAATCGCCAATCCGAATCTCGAATCGGAAACAATTGATACGTTTGAGGTGGGTTCCGACTGGCAGGCCCTTAATAATCTGAAACTGGCGGCGTCGGCATTCTATTCTATCGGCAAGGATTTTTTGTATTATGTGGATACGGGTATTCCAATAGCAGGAGGGGGTTACTGGGCCACACGCAATTATCAGATAAAGCAAAACGTGGGTGAAGTGGAAATCTATGGTCTTGAACTCGATCTTCGGTACAATTTTACGAAAGACGTCTCTTTCTATGCAAACTACACGTATTCGGAGACCGAGATCACAGACTACGATAAACCGGATTTTGCCGGCGCTGTTGATTTAGAAAGCCTGGAATTGCGCAATTCTCCGAAAAATATTGTGAATGTGGGAGCGCAATGTTTGAACAGGTGGGTCAATGCGAATGTTAATGTACTTTGGAAGGACGAGCAGTACATGGATGACGCCAATACTGAAAATGAGACAGCCGATAATTATACCCTTGTGGATTTAAAATTCTGGCGCGATATCGGGAAACATTTCACTGCGTCACTCGCCATCGAAAACGTGTTTGATGAGGAGCACACGGAAACCACCCATGGAAGAGACCCAGCCAGTGGTCTCAGCATGCAGTCATATAATCCGGGCCGCGTATTTATAGGTATGCTCACATACCGATTTTAA
>JAYEJK010000421.1:0-1835 GCA_034660535.1 Thermodesulfobacteriota bacterium
TAACCGGAACCGTCTGTTCGGAAAGCGGGGAAAGAAGTCCGGCCTTTGCAACGGCCATCCGTACCAGATCCTTGGCCTTGAGTGTGGCCTCTTCAGGTTCACGGGCATGGACCCAGGAACATTGGTCCCTGATGTTTACCATTTCATAAAGAGAACGATTCAGGCCGATATCTCTCAAGGTTTCCTGAAATAACGGTTCATGTGTGCGCGGTGTACAGGCGGCCACTACAATTCTATTTAAATCATTTCCCTGGATTACCTCTTTAAGGGCCTGCTGGCCGTCCTGCGAACAACTGTACAGAGTGTCGTCCGCTAAAACTACGTCCTTTAAAGTGCTTGCATACCTCACCACTTCAGGCACATCAACCACACCGGCGATATTGCTGCCGCAACGACAGATAAATACCCCGACTCGAGGTTCTTCTCCAATATCCTTTTCCAAAGGATATTCCTTTTTAATTATCTGACTGCCGCGCGCATCCTGCAAGATCTCGGATACTGCCGCCGCGGAACCGGTTGCCTGGGTGACACTTTCAGGGATATCCTTGGGACCTTCAAAGGCGCCGGCGACAAATATGCCCGGTCTAGTGGTGTTAAGGGGTGAAAAACTCTTTGTGCGGCAGAAGTCATACCGGTTCAATTCAATGTCAGCGGACTTGGCCAGGGACTGAACCCCATCCGGAGATCCAAGGCCGACCGACAATACGACCATGTCGAAATCTTCATCCTTGTGATTCCCACTCCTGTCAACATAGGAAAGGCTCAAATGACCATCTTTTTCACACACTCCGGCCACTCTGCTGCGCACGAACCTGATGCCGTTCTGATCACGGGCCCGCTGCCGCGCGGCATCAAACCCTTTGCCCTGTGTCCTCATATCCATATAAAATATGGTGATATCCAGATCAGGATCATGTTCCTTGGCAACAGAGGCCTCTTTCACGGCATACATACAGCAGACCGTGGAACAGTATCCATTACCGCATGTGAGATCACGTGATCCTATGCATTGAAGAAATGCAATCCGTTTGGGATGGCTCATATCCGACGGTCTGACAATGGCCCCGGTTGTCGGGCCGGAAGCGCTTGTCATCCGTTCAAACTCAAAGCTGGTAAGCACATCAGGGAACATGCCGAAACCAAAACGGGCAAGGACATCATCATCAACACGTCCAAATCCGGGCGCTAATATGACCGATCCCACCGAGAGTTCATGTACCTGCTCGGTCTGGCTGAAATCAATCGCCTGGGCCTGACACGTGGAAACGCAGATTTGACACATTTCGTGATTCAGGTAGAGGCACTCTATTGGATCGACATAATAGCTTGAAGGCACTGCCTGGGGGTAATCCTTGTGCAGATTCTTGGTAAGCGACAGTCCTTCGTTGAATAAATCCGATGTTGTAGTGGGGCAGTACATTGTGCAGATACCGCAGGCAGTACACAGATCCTCATTAATAAAGCGCGGTTCCGTATGCACGCGGGCGGTAAAATTACCTTCTTCTCCCTCAATGGATTCTAATCGGGCTTTTGTCAGGATCTTGATATTTGGAGACCGACCGGCCTCAACTAATTTAGGTCCGAGTATTCAGATGGCACAGTCATTGGTGGGAAAGGTCTTGTCCAACCTTGCCATCACACCGCCGATGGATGCCGACTTTTCAACCAGGTATACGTAATAGCCCAGTTCTGCCAGATCCAGAGACGCCTGTATGCCTGCCACTCCGCCGCCCAGAACAAGGGCGGAACCCTGTTTTGTTTCATTACTTTCTTTCATAATTATGATTCCAAAGAACGCCTCATTTCCATATCCATGAGGACCCTTTCCTTTTTCT
>JAYEJK010000422.1:0-7809 GCA_034660535.1 Thermodesulfobacteriota bacterium
TTAGTGCCTTCCACCTTCAGTCTATCCACCTGAGCAGTTACTTTTTCTCCATATAACCGCATGATTTGTCGGCACACTTCAGGTAAGGGCCCATCTTTTTTGTCTCTTTTTCGAGGAGAAAGGAGGCTCCGCATTTTGGGCACGGTTTGTTTACCGGTTTGTCCCAGAGTGCGAAATTACATTTGGGGTACCGGTTGCAACTGTAAAAAATTTTTCCCTTTTTCGATTTTTTCTGCACTATTTCACCGTCACAGCCATCCTGTGGACATTTTACGCCGGTTGTGATTGCAGGGATATGTTTGCATTCCGGATAACCGGAGCATGCCGGGAATTTCCCGTAGCGGCCATGCTTGTAAACCATGGGTCGGCCGCATTTCTCACAGAGTTCCCCGGTTTTTTCAGATTCTTCCCTCTCAATCGGGACAACTTTACCATCTTCCAACTTCTTGAAGTTCTGGGTATGCTTGCATTCCGGGTATTTTTCACAGGCAAGAAATTCGCCCATTCGGCCCCACTTGATCACCATCATGCCGTCACACAGGCTGCACGGGATATCTGTTGGTACTCCGGCCCGTTTAACGGATTTCATCTTTTCTTTTGCAAGGATCAGCCTTTCCTTAAAAGGACCGTAGAATTCCGTCAGCACATCCAGCCACTTGATCTTTCCCTCCTCCACTTGATCAAGTTTTTGTTCCATAGAGGCTGTGAATTCAACGTTCATTATTCCGGGGAAATTATCGACTAAAAGCTCGTTAACCAGTTTGCCCAGATCCGTAGGACTGAATTTCCGTTCAACCAGGATGACATATTCCTTGTCCTGAATGGTGGAAAGGATTGCCGCATAAGTGCTTGGTCTTCCGACACCGTTTTCCTCCAGTGCCTTTACTAAAGTCGCCTCTGTATATCGCGGGGGAGGCTGGGTGAAATGTTGTTTGGGAAGGATTTCCAGTAACTCCAGCCGGTCCCCTTGATTCACGTCGGGAAGTGTCACGTCCCTGTCGGAATGGCTTTTTTTGTCTGCACTGGGAGATGATTCCTCGGCCGCTTCAACGTAAAGGGTCATAAAGCCGAGAAAACGCATGATCGAGCCAACAGCCTTGAGACGATATCCGCCCGCATGGATCAAGATTGTCGTCTGGTCGAACAGGGCCGGATTCATCTGACTTGCAACAAATCGTTTCCAAATGAGCGTATAGAGGGAAAGCATGTTCCTGTCCAGATAAGGGGCCACGGAGTCCGGAGTGTTTAAGACGTCGGTAGGCCGGATAGCCTCATGGGCATCCTGGGCCGATTTCTTACTCTTGAAGACCCTTGGTTTTGGTGGAAGATAATCCGGGCCAAAGGCCTTTTTAATGTATGTCCGCGCGGCTGAAAGCGCCTCCCCGCTGATTCGGGTTGAGTCGGTACGCATATATGTAATCAGCCCCACCGGGCCTGCGGTCCCCAGTTCGATTCCCTCATAAAGCTTTTGGGCGATTAACATGGTCTTTTTGGCGGAAAATCTCAGTTTTCTGTTTGCATCTATCTGAAGCGTGCTTGTAATAAATGGCGGGGCAGGGTGGCGTTTCTTCTCCTTTTTCTCGACCTTTCCGACCACGAAATCCGCCTGCTTCAGATCAGTCGTGATCTTGTCCGCAGTTGTTTGGTTCTCTACTTTTTTCTTTTTCCCGTCAATCCGGTCCAGTCGGGCGGTGAATGACGGGGGCAATATTCCTTTCAAATATGTGTCTATTGTCCAGTATTCTTCACTTATAAAAGATTCAATTTCGCGTTCACGTTCACAGACCATCCGGACCGCCACGGACTGGACACGCCCGGCGCTCAGGCCTCTCCGCACCTTTTCCCAAAGAAGAGGAGAAATCTGATAGCCTACGAGTCTGTCAAGGATTCTGCGGGCCTGTTGAGCCTCAAACAGATAAAGATTCAGTTCTGAAGATTTGTCAATGGCCGCCAAAACCGCCTTTTTCGTAAGCTCGTGAAACAGAACTCTGGAAACCGGTTTCTTGGTGGAACTGAGACAGTGGGCGATATGAAAGGCAATAGCCTCCCCCTCCCTGTCCGGGTCAGGGGCAAGAAAAATCTTGTCGGCACTTTTTGCAGCATTTTTCAACTCGTTGATGATTTTTCCCTTTCCGCGAATAGTTACATAGTCAGGCGCAAAATCGTGTTCAACGTCAACCCCCAGACTTTTCACCGGCAGGTCCCGGATATGGCCGACGGATGCCTTTACGTCAAAAGATCCGCCCAAGTATTTTTTCAGTGTCTTAACTTTGGTGGGAGACTCAACTATGATCAGTGATTTAGACATTTTTTATTATTACAGACCTTGTAAGTTTTTGCTGATTAAGGAGTGATTTTTTGAACCCTTATATATCCACTACCTTCCGGTACTGCTTGCCGGGCAGGGTGGCTACCATCCCTTTAAGTTCCATTGTAAGAAGCAGCTCAGAGACTTTTTGAGCCGTCAGGCCGGTGCCTCGGATGATTTCATCAATGGTTTTCGGGTACACATCGAGAAATAAATATATCCGGTTAGACTCGGCGTCAAGACTCCGGGAAAAATTTTGGTTGTCTGAATCCTTTTTTGCCAGCGTAAAATTTTCCCCCAAAAGTGCCGGATTCAGCTCTTCAATAATATCATCCACGGAAAGGACGAGCTTTGCCCCGTCCTGAAGCAGCCGGTGGGCGCCTTCGCTTTTGCTGGAATCGACTCGTCCGGGAATGGCAAAAACATCGCGGCCCTGGTCCAGGGCAAGCTGTGCCGTAATCAGGGAGCCGGATTTACGCGCGGCCTCCACTACCGCTACTCCAAGAGAAAGGCCGCTTATGATTCTGTTTCGTGCCGGGAAATGATATCCCTCCGGTCTGGTCCCCATTGGATATTCGGTCACAATAGCCCCTGATTCGGAAATTTCCCTGAAGAGCCTGACGTTTTGCCTGGGGTAAACGATGTCGATCCCGCAACCTAAGACCCCAATGGTCTTGCCGCCTGCCGCAAGGGCGCCTCTGTGCGCGGCCGTGTCAATTCCCAGGGCCAACCCGCTGATTACGGTAAGTCCTTTCCGTGCAAGCCGAGCGGCCAAATTTTCAGAAACATGCTTCCCGTATTCCGTTGCCGCCCTGGCGCCCACTACTCCGATCCCGGCGCAATCAAGGGCTTTCGGGTCACCCTTTACATAAAGCAGAAATGGAGGGTCATGGATATTGCGAAGGATTGCAGGATAGGCCGGGTCATTCAAGGTGATAATCGAAATATTCGCCTTTTCAGTACGTTCAAGTTCTTTTTTAGCCTTTTCAGGTGCCTGTCCGCTGCAAATTTCTGATGCGGCCGCCTTTCTGACCCCCGGAACCGTGACAATGTCACCATATTCAGCCTCAAGTATCTGTCTGGGCCCTCCAAAATAATCAATCAGTTGCTTCAGGCCGGCTGGACCCAACCCCGGAGTGAAATGAAGTGTCAGCCAATCCTGAAGGTCATCTGAGGCCAAGCGAAAATCCTCCTGTACAGGATACAATACTATAAATAAGGGGCAGGCGGGCTGGGAAGGTAAAAAATCAATCCTTGATAAAACTGGAAAGTGATTTTTTCCTGTTCGGATGTTTCAATTTTTTAAGCGCTTTGCCTTCAATCTGGCGGATACGTTCCCTGGTTACTGAAAAGGCCTTTCCAACCTCTTCCAAGGTGAGATCTAATTTTGTGTCAATGCCGAACCGCATACGCAGTATATGCTCTTCTCTCGGGGTAAGAGTCGTTAAGACATTATGCAGACTTTTTCGCAGATCGTCCCTTATAGTAGCGTCAAAGGGGGACAATGTGTCAACGTCTTCTATGAAATCTCCAAGATTTGAGTCTTCCTCATCACCTATCGGGGTATCAAGAGATAGTGGTTCTTTAGAAATTTTTATGACATTTCTGACTTTTTCAAGGTCGATTTCAAGCCGCTCCGCCATCTCCTCGGGTGTCGGTTCCCGCCCCATCCGCCTGACAAAATCTTTTGAACCCTTGAGCAGCCGGTTTATGGTCTCGATCATGTGAACCGGAATACGTATGGTCCGCCCCTGGTCGGCGATGGCTCTGTTGATGGCCTGTCTGATCCACCAAGTTGCATATGTACTGAATTTATGTCCCCGCCGATACTCAAATTTTTCAACGGCCCTCATGAGACCGATGTTCCCTTCCTGGATCAGGTCAAGGAGCTGTAGCCCGCGGTTGCAGTATTTTTTTGCCACACTGACTACGAGTCTTAAATTACCACTAATTAATTCATTCTTTGCTTCTCTGGCAAAGGCCTCGCCGATTGCCGCGGTATCAAGGGCCTGTTTGAGCCCTTCATAGTCAGTGCCCAGAGCGTCCTCCAGACGACGCAGCATCACTTCCGGCGGAGCGCCCGCTGTTCTAGGCATTATGCGTCTGCCGGCGGAGCCCCCATTGGCTAAGGACTCATCCCGAAGTTCCTCCATTTTATGGAAAAGTTTTCTGGTTTTTAAGAGGATTTTTTTAATATGTTTGGCCTGAATCCTGTCTTCCTGGAAAAGACGAACGATTGTGGAGGTGGTTCGATCAATCCTTATCAGCAATTTGACGGTTTCGTGTTGATCAATTCCCTGGCGATGAAGGTCTGAACGGAAGGCCGCCCTTTCCTTTTCCATCCTGATCGCCTCACCCACCTGCCATAAAAATCTTTCCCTTACTTCGGCAAGATAGGGATCAGTGTCTACATAACCTCTTAAAATAGCAATAATGGAAATCTCGCCGGCCCTCAGTTTGAGTGCCAGGTCCTTTAAAAAGGATAGGGCGACAGGAAGGGAAAGGAGGGCATTCCGAACCTGTTTTTCACCCTGCTCTATTCTTTTGGAAATTTCGACCTCTTCTTTAACGGAGAGCAGGGATGCCGTGCCCATTTCTCGGAGATATACCTTGACAGGATCAAGATTGACCGGCTCGCCTTTCTGTTCCGAAAAAAGAGACGTGCGCTTTCGGGATGGCGCCTCATCATCTTCTTCTCCGGCCTTCACCGATCCTCTTGATATTTTTTTTACAGTAGAATCGGCCTTGCCAGTTTCCCGAAAGGCGTCTCTCTCAAACATGGCGGTCAGGTCGTCAGGCCGATCCTCTTTGTCTTTATGCGGTGCGCCGGTGTCATCCGAATGATCCTGACTCGCATAAAGAGCCTCGATTCCCTGTCGCACGCGTTTGGAGGGGCGACCTGCCCTTCTTTTTTTTGTTACTCGTTTTTCGACCAAACTTTTGCTCCAGGTTCTAGTACTCGATGACAATTTCTATCCGGCGTGAAACCAAAAAAATTTACAGAAAATTAATAATACCGAGTGACGCGTACCATGTCAAAGTAAAATAAAACCAAATGGTTGCAAGAGAAAATGTCTTTTTTTTAAAAAAATTTGGATGGCCTATATCTTAAGCGCATTTAAAACCGCATCATGCCTAACCTTCGTCAAGCAGCTTTTTTTCTCGATCAGCTCCATACACAGCGTTTCGTTGTCGGCCTGCTGAGCTTCATTGATTTCTCTTGTCAACCGTTCCCTTTCTTTTTTCAGGCTGTTTTTTTTAAACCATGCCTCCATTTCCTCGGCCATAGCTTCCTTTACATCGTCGGGAAAGGTGGGGAGTGAAACCAGAAGTCCGGACAAAAAGGTCCTTTCAGGTCCGGCAGGAAAGAGTTCCAGAAACCGTTCCGGCCCGGGAGTTGTAGTATCATGGTCGGATTTCTTCAAATTCTCCATGAAAATCCGGCAAAAGGCATCGGTCATAATGTCTTCCATGCCGGCATCAAGGAAACGTTTAAGATACTCCGGATAACCCATCAGGAATTCAAGCACCTGCCGTTGTTTCAACGGGATCTGAATTTTCCCGTCAGTTGTCCCCTTTTTCCGAAGTCCATGGGAAGTTGCTGTTGGTTGAATTCCGCCTGTAAACTGTTCCTGCGTTAGTCCCAGTTTTTCAGCAAAGTGGGAGACAAAGAGAGTCCGCTGCATGTGGCGGTCGCTGATTGCATCGACCACGGGCTTGAGTTCGGTCAGGATTCGTCCCTTGCCCTGGACTGTTAATCCATGCTTTTTTTCAAGCACGTCAAATACGAATTCCGGCAGGGAAAAGGCAGACTCAAGCAGTTTTTCAAGCCCGTCATTCCCATGTTTTCTCACAAACGTATCAGGGTCATGGCTGTCTGGAAGAACCGCGATTCGGGCGGTCATCTGTTCGCTCAGAAAAAGGGGAACCGATCGCAGCGCGGCCTTGAGTCCCGCGGAATCACCATCAAAGAGCAGGACGGCCTCGTCCGTGTATCTCTTAAGCGTCCGGAGATGAAACCTGGTAAGGGCCGTGCCCATGGGAGCGGCTACATTTCCGATTCCATAAGCCAGGAGTGCCAGGAGGTCAAAATTGCCCTCAACAATTATGCACTTCTTTTTTTTTCGGACAGACTCCCGGTTCTGATAAAGGCCGAATAATGTCCGGCTCTTGTCAAAAACCAGGGTTTCAGGTGAATTCAGGTATTTAGGCTGGCCTTCGCCAAGGATACGACCCCCGAAGCCCACGATTCGACCGGTGAGCCCGTAAATCGGAAACAATATCCTTTTCCTGAACCTGTCATAGTGGCCTCCCCGGTCTCTGGGTACGATAAGGCCGGCTTCTTTTGCAGTCTCAAGCGCCACTCCTGCCGTGCGAAACTCTTTAATGAGAAAATCCCAGCTTTCCGGCGCAAAGCCCAGACGGTAAGAGATTATAATCTCCGAGGTCATTCCCCTTTCCTGAAGATATTCACGGGCAGCCTTGCCGGCAGGACTGTTCAAAAGGATGTCGTGATAGATCTCAGATGCCTTTTCATTGGCATCATGAAGCTTGTCACGTTTTTCAACCTTTGCCTGATCTTCTTTTGAATATGGCTTTTCAGGAAGTGTAATCCTGCAGCGCCTTGCCAGTTCATCAAGCGCTTCCGGGAATGTAAGGTTATGATACTTCTGCAGAAAGGTAAAAACATCCCCATGCTCGCCGCATCCGAAACAGTGAAACGATCTTCTGTCCGGGTTTACGATGAAAGAGGGTGTTTTTTCCGAATGAAAGGGACAGAGCCCCTTAAAGTTTGCACCGGTTCTCACAAGGCTGACGTATTCACCGATGATCTCAACTATATCGGCCAGCTCCTTGATCTCATGGACAACATTTTCACGGGAAGAGGTCACAGACATTATCTTAAAAATGACTCCTGAATGCCCGATAACAACATTCGGGCATGACGAAATCGGTGGAAGCGCCCTAAAAAGTTTTGATCTATGCAATTAGTTAGTGTCCATCCAGAAATGGCCCTTTTGTCCAATCTCTGCGTTATGCGAAAAAAATAATCCTCGGAATATCAACTATATGCCTCCGGTTATTTTTTTCGCATGCCTTGACCTTGAACAAAATTGCTCATTTCTGGATGGACACTAGTTAGAGCTTACAATTTTTAAAACAAAAAAACAGAATTTTTGCTTGATGTCAACTATATGCTACAGTAATGTAGATATCCACGCCGAATGCGTTATTTTAGTAATTTAAATAAGTTATATGCTTGCCAAGCAACTAATGCGCATCAACATTCTCCTAACCCAGTTTATCTGGGTTAGTTATCAGTGTTCAGTATTTTTAACTTCCTGTTTTTGGGCTGACAACTGACAACTGACAACTGACAACTGACAACTGACAACTGACAACTGACAACTGATAATGGACGCCGCAGCAAACACTTCATCCCTTTTGCCCGCATTACTGGGCTTCCTGGCCGGCTTCACCATGCTTGCCGCAGGAGGCGA
>JAYEJK010000423.1:0-7799 GCA_034660535.1 Thermodesulfobacteriota bacterium
GGCGCTCCATATGGGCGCTAGCAGTTCGGCTCACTATATAAGTAATATGTGAGCCGGGCTGATCGCACCCCAAGGGCACTTCCGTTGGGCGCGTTCAGATGGAGGGCCTGTGAACGATTACAAAAAAGTTGCAATTCTCTATTCAAATATGGGATAATAAAATATAGATGCTTTTCCGAACCGGGTACCTTTTGGGCGTTTTCTATTGGAAATTGTACAAAACAGCAAATCAAATTTTGGAGATTATTTCCATGTCCAGGAAAAAGGCTGTAAGGATTCTAATGTTAAGCCCGATTTATTTCAGGCTGACATTGGCTGAACGAAAGGTCCTGATTGACGATTTTTGCAGGACTTTCAACGAGCACTAAACAAATTAGCCATCCTGCCTCTTCGGGGGAAACCTATCCTCCTTTTGAAATCAACATTCCACTATTCCATTATTCCAGATGTAAAGCATTTATAGGAACCTCAAAATTTATTTTTAAATTCAGTGAGTTGTAGAATTTCCGAGACGTTCATCAATTAAGGAAACAAGCGGGACCGGATGAGATGACCGAAAAGAAAAGACTACGTGTGGCGCTGCTTGCCGGCGGAAAATCCGGAGAACGTGAAGTCTCGCTGAGTGGGGGAAAAGAGGTCTATAAAGCCCTTGATAAAGAAAAATATGATGTGCTGCAGTATGATCCCGCGACGGATCTTGACCGCCTGGTCGCAGACGCATCCGACCTTGATGTTGCCTTTGTCCTGCTGCATGGCCCGTTTGGTGAAGACGGCACTGTTCAGGGATTTCTCGACCTTTTAGGAATCCCCTACCAGGGGTCGGGTGTGCTTGGCAGCGCCGTTGCAATGGATAAGAACCTCTCTAAGATACTTTACCGAAACGAGGGCATCCCGGCGCCGGACTGGCGGATGATTTCACGAAACGATCCCATGGCCCCTGACCGATTGATGGACCAGCTTGGACTGTCGATTGTGGTCAAACCGGTCCGGCAGGGGTCAAGCCTGGGAATGAGCATTGTGCATTCAAAAGAGGAACTGGAGGCCGGCCTTAAAAAGGCTTTTAGATACGATCAGGACGTAATGGTTGAGCAGTATATCAAGGGCCGGGAAATTACGTGCGGAGTTATCGGCAATGATGATCTGACCGCCCTGCCTGTTGTCGAGATAATCCCCGGCGAAACTTACGCATTTTTCGACTACCAAGCCAAGTACCAGGCAGGCGCGACCACGGAGATTTGCCCTGCCGAGCTTTCCCCGGAATTGACCCGAAAAGCGCACAGCATCGGGATCGCGGCCCATCGGGCCCTGATGCTTAAAGGCTACAGCAGGAGTGATATGATTGTCTCAGACAGAGACAATGAGATATATCTCCTTGAAACCAATACCATTCCAGGCATGACTCCAACCAGCCTCCTTCCCCGGTCGGCAGAGGTCTTCGGCCTTTCCTTTTCACAACTCATTGACAGACTGCTGGAACTGGCTCTCGAATCATAAGCGTTCACATTTGCAGCTCCACTATTACTCATTTTCGGTAACCGTTCAGAGTGCCCCCATATTTTTGCAGACCCCTTAAGAATGTAATCGTTCTCAGGCGCTCCATATGGGCGCTAGCAGTTCGGCTCACCATATAAGTAATATGTGAGCCGGGCTGATCGCGTTCAGATGGAGGGCCTGTGAACGATTACCATTTTCGCGTCTTGCTTTCGACGCTCATTGCCCGCTGAAAATTTCACAAATTATAACCTTGAGAGGTATCTCTCTATATGCCCGGGATGCTGTCTGGAAATGAGATATTTTTTTATTATTATTTAATTATTATAAAAAAATTTTCTTATATTTAATTGATTACCGCCGAATAAAAAAAACCGTTTGAATTATTTTCCTTGATGAGTAACAATTAATCTGAGGCTGTCTTTTATAAGTCCGTTGTAGCTTTGCAATCCTGGCACGTTGTTTGCAAGTTTTTGTATTCACACAATATCGGCATGTTTTCGGCAAAATATACCCGGCACAGGAGGTTTTCCATGATACGTTCAACCATTCGTAAGTCGCTGCCGGTTTCAGCACTGCTTTTTGTCTCTCTTTGTCTGCTGCCCGGAGCCGGGCGCGCCGACATATGCAGCGAGGGTATCGCTGAACCTCCGTTTCTGGCATACGGGGTGGATCCGAACTTGCTTATAATCATTGATAACTCCGCCAGCATGTATGATCTGGGTTATATCGGGACCCAGGGAAGCTGTTATGACGACGGGTATGCCTCAGGCACAAACTATGCCGGCTATTTCACGGCAGACACATGGTATGTTTATGATTTTACCGACAACCGGTTTGAGCCACAGACAACGTCTGCCGTCGCCAAGGAGGTCTGCACCGCGGCGGACGGCACCGAGTACAATAACGACGGGGGAACAGACGATGTGTGCATCACCATAGATACCACTACTGATCCCGACACTGTCAACGCTTTTGCCGCCAAGGGCAATTTCCTCAATTGGGCCGCAGCCTCGAAATTTGACATACAAAAGAAAATCCTGACCGGCGGCAAGTATGTCACCGAGGCCTCGTATTCAAACTGGTCTGATAATAGTGAAGGTGGTGGAACTTTTGATTATGAAAAATTTTTAACACTTTATGATACTATAAAAAATGACGGCTGGACGTTAACCTATGATTTCTGCCCCGCAGATGACAGCAATGATTATATAGGAATAGAGGGCGACAGCAATGGCTGTATCGGCGGCATTGGTTTTGATTGTACGAATGGCTGTAAATGTTACAATCCGGCAGGCTGGGTCCCTGACGTTGCCGATCATCAAGGCTTTCGACTTGACAATAGCGGCTGGAGTGGAATCTGGACATGTGACGATACCATCACATTTTCTACCTATCTGTCAAATCAGTTAATCATGGAAGCAAGGGGCTGCGGGGGCACGCGTTTTGTCAAGAAGCTGGCCCTGGATGACGGTAAATATCTGACCTTGGCTGTAAAGCCGAGAAGAAGTACTGACCACACCACCCAGATAGAGATTTTTCAGGTAAATGACACAGGATTTGACAACACCTATTGCCAGGCCGCCCTTGATGAAATGGCCTCGGACAGCCCGACTTTGGGACAGATCAAGAGTAAAATAGAGGCGTGTATGGAGTATGATCACAGTCCTGCTGCAAGTTATGTCACCGGCGAGCATCCTGCCTTTAACCAGGCCATCCAGACCTGCTGGTGGGAGAGTAAACACGGTTCCTGGCCGGAAGATGGCGCCCAGCATGTCACCTCACTTAAAAATCATTGTTCCCACATTTATGAAACAATTGATCCGGAAGATATTGCCACAGACAGCCCCGGCTATGTCTGTTATGGGAAATATGGTGCGGCCGAAGGATCCGACGGCTATGTGGGCCGGTGCTGGGAGCCGGCCGGCGGCGGCGAGGAACGGGTATGCACTGACAGGCCTTGCGAGCCGGACCATAGCGAAGGCGACGAATGGAAGGAAACAGGCACTAACTATAAATGCGAAGGCGGTGTTGTTAAGGAATGCACGGACAAACACGGCAATGACTGTATAGTGTGGACTACGGTCCAGGACTGTGAAGGCGGTGGAGATATCGGTGAGGACGGCTGGACAGATGACCTCGATGTCGACGACCTTGATGACGACGGGGATACAACCGAGCCTGTTATTGATATGTGTGTTGATCAAGCGCTCAGGGATTTCTGCGGCGTTGTTCAGATCCCTCAGGTCACTGACCCGAGTGATCTGGAGAGTTCGACAGGAGAAATTTGGAACATCCCGGCCATGCTTATTGACTCCGGCGTTATCGGGCAGTTGGATCAGCCGATTGCCACGCTCTACGGCTATATTTATGAGCCCACACCACCGGAAGGCCTTATCCAGGAATTCGCCACTGACCTGCGCATGGGGGTCATGCGCTTTAATGCCGAAGGATCCGAGAGCGAGTGTGATTTGTTGGATCCTCATGTGTTGTATACCTGCCTGGATCTGGGGGATGACAATAAGGACGGCGGCATTGTTATTGAGGATATTGATCAGAATGAAGACCATACCGATAATCTGGTCATAGCCATCAACAAGATGGAAGCCGACACATGGACTCCCCTGGCTGAGGCAATGTATAATGCCATCGGCTATTATGGACAGAACGTCTTATTCCAGCTTAATGTTGCCGATTTTACAATCGATGCCGGTGTGGATCCGGTGAAGTACTGGTGTCAGGACAACCATGTCCTGATCATAACCGAGGGGGCCTCCACCGCTGATCTCAACGAGAAGGTAGCCACCGATGCCAAGGATTATGATGACGATGACGACGACAGTCCTGCTCCCTGCTTTGACAGCGATGCCGACGGCGATGTTGATGCCGACGATATCTCCGCCTGCAACGCGCTTTCCGCCGGCACTTATCTGGACGACATGACCTATTTCGGCCAGCATGGGGCCGTGATTGATATTTTTTCTACGCCCACACTGGACGACAGGGACAAGCAGAATATCAAGACCCATATTGTGGCCACAGGCACTTTGCGCGACACAGGAGATACCGAGTGCAGTCCGGACGTTCTCATGCCCGAAGCGGCCGCCAACGGGGGCACTACCCTGTATACCGGTGATGATGCCGCCGCCCTGGAGGCCAACCTGAGGCAGGTTTTCAGTGAAATCAGGGCTGGCGCCTCGGCCGGTTCCGCCGCATCGGTCATTTCCTCTTCACGCGGCGGCGAGGGGGCCATCTATCAGGCTATTTTCTGGCCCAGTGTCGACGTGGCGGATAGCGATCCGATCGAGTGGACAGGCGAGGTACATGCCCTGCATATTGATTCTACGGGCTATCTCTATGAAGACACTATTCCCGGCGGAGAGACTGCCGGCGACCGGGTCTTGAATACTGATGAAGACAACCGGGTTATTATCTATTTTGACACTGATGCGGGCAAATCCAAGGCCTGTTATGCTAATCTGGTGGACGGCGTCTGCCCGGACGGCTCCTCAAAAGAAATTGATGAGATCCAATACCTCTGGTCCGCCAATGACTGGCTGGCTAAGGTATCGCACCCCAGCGCCGCGTACACGCCCTACAACATTACTGACATTTTCCATAACCGTAGCACCTATATTTCCAATGAGCGCCGAAGGTATATATTCACCTGGATTGATCTGAACAACAACGGCATTGTTGACACTAATGAAGTCCTGCCGTTTGAGGACCGCGATGACTCTGATACAGCCGTTGACTGGGAAAACATGGTGGTTTCAGGCGGCCGGGGCGCGGTGCACAAAGATTTTAATGCCGCGGACAACGCCGAGGTAAATCAAATCGTCAGGTGGGTGCGGGGCTTTGAGGATACCGATGATACAGACCCAACCGATGCTCTGGATGATACGGGTCTTCGCAGCCGGCAGTTGCAGATCGACCTTGACAAGGATGGCAACAAAGACGATACGGTTACCTGGCGGCTGGGCGATGTCATTCACTCGACCCCCATGGTGGTAACAAGACCGAGCGAGGGGTATCACCTCCTATACCGGGACCTATCTTATGCCGCTTTTCTCAAACAATACAAAAACCGGCGGCATGTCATCTATTTCGGCGGCAACGACGGTATGCTTCATGCGGTGAACGGCGGATTTTACAGTAACAGCGAGAAAAAGTTCTGCCTCACTTCCGACTGTGATGAATCGGACCTGACCGCTGCCCTGGAACTTGGCGCCGAACTATGGGCATATGTGCCCACCAATTTGCTGCCGCATCTGAAGTGTTTAACAGAGCCTGAATATTCACACAAATATTTTGTTGACCTGCGTCCCAGAATCTTTGACGTGCGCATCTTTGAGGAGGAGGATTACTCAGGGATTGGCGGCGAGGCTGCCTGCGGAACGGCAGGCGGCACCTGGGACGAGGAAAACGAGGAGTGCTTGGCCGATCATCCCGGCGGCTGGGGAACAATTCTGGTCGGAGGAATGCGGCTGGGCGGAGCCAAGGAACTGGCAGCGGATTTGAACGGTGATGCCGGCGACACCAGGGAGTTTACTTCATCCTATTTTATTTTTGATATTACCAATCCGGAGAATGCGCCGACCCTGCTGGGTGAATTGACCAGAAACACCACAGAGGATTGCTTTGGGGCTGACAACTATGCCAATGAAGCTGACTGTGTGGCTGCGAACGGCACTTGGGAGGACGGTGCGTGCTCCGGGGCTGACAATTATGACAACCAGGCTGACTGTTTGGCTGCAAACGGTACTTGGCAGGACACTGAGGTCGATCTGGGCTATACCACGGCCATTCCGACAATGGTGGTGATGAATAAGGGCGATGATGCCGACGATTACGACACTAATGCGGATGACGGTTATTACTACAAATGGTATCTTGTTTTCGGTAACGGCCCCAGGGGGGCCAATGGTCTGGACGGTCAGAGCGACCAGACGCCCAGGATCAGTATCCTGCCATTGAGCTGGCTGATTTCTGATCCGACTGCAGGCGACACCAGGACAGCCTTCCGGCTTCCCAGCGCCATGCCTAGCGCCGGCGGCGACTGGCCGGAAGGCGGAACCTTTGTTCTTGACGATTCGGGAAACGGCTTTGTTTCCGACCCCATTACCGTTGATTTCTACCTCAAGTCGGATTATATGTCGGACGCGGTCTATTTCGGCACCATCGAAGGAAGTCCGGCCTCTTGGTCGGGAAGGATGTACAGACTGGTGACCCGTTATGAAGAGGATAATGTACAGCTTGTAACAACGCCCAGCCAATGGTACGGGCTGATTGATCCGGTTTTTGATTATTATAGCAATTTTGAGGGAGATGCCGATCCTGAAAACCCTGTTACACTTCTCGATGCCGCCCAGCCGATCACTGCCAGCCCAACCGTGGGCACGGATGGAAATAATTTCTGGGTATATTTCGGAACGGGCCGCTTTTTTAATGCGGACGACAAATCCGATTCATCCCAGCAGACGTATTACGGAATCAAAGAGCCCATGGACTCTAATAAGGATTTCACATGGGATACGGTGGAGAATGAAGATAGTGGCGCAGACACCACCGTGTACGGCTTCACTCCTGGAGACCAAGGACTGCTCCGTGTGGACCAGATCCTGGTGCAGAATAACACAGCCAACCTTTCATGTATTGATGATGAAACGTCCGCCTGCCTTCCCGGCGGCGTGACAACACTTTCGAAACTAGTCACCTATATTGGAGGGACTGACGGCTGGTACAAAAATTTTCTTAGCGACAGAGAACGTAATCTTGGGCAGGCCGCTCTTCTGGGAGGTCTGCTGACATTCACCACTTATCAGCCTTATCAAGATCTCTGCCAGTCGGAAGGACTTGCCTTTCTCTACGGCGTCTATTATCTTACCGGGACCGCCTGGAACAAATCGATCTTTGGCGATGAGGGACTTGACACATCAGATGAAGAAAATGTTCTTGTTCTGGACATGTTGGCCCTCGGCCGCGGACTGGCCACCACGCCTAACCTCTTTGTCGGCAAGGACAACGGGGAAGGAGGAGGAGGCCCGAGAACCTTTGTTCAGACAAGTACCGGAGAAATAAAAGAAATTCCACAAACGAATCTGCCGATATCAAATTACAAAAGCGGAAGAACGACTTGGCGTGAACTAATTCCGTAGCAGCAAATTTAGCTTCATCCTCATAACCGTTCAGAGTGCCCCCATATTTTTGCAGACCCCTTAAGAATGTAATCGTTCTCAGGCGCTCCATATGGGCGCTAGCAGTTCGGCTCACCATATAAGTAATATGTGAGCCGGGCTGATCGCGTT
>JAYEJK010000424.1:0-1819 GCA_034660535.1 Thermodesulfobacteriota bacterium
AAATTAGCGCTGCTAGTCCTGCGGTTTTGTAACCTCACAATCGGCCCAATCCGACCTAAATCTGAGCGCAATATTGTCCAACTTATTTTTACTTGAGCCCTTAAGGAGTCCGCAAAATATGGGGCGCCTCTGAACGGTTACCATTTTTTTTTCTTCCATTTCTTATGCCGAATTCGATTGGTGCCATAATTCCTGCCGGGGGTATGGGCCTGCGAATGGGCCTTCCTGTTCCGAAACAATTCAGCGAACTGTCAGGCACACCGATACTGGTCCGAACTATTCGCGCTCTTATGCGGGTTGAATCTATTCGTGAAATCATCCTGGCAGCGCCGGAAGATCGGATCCGGCAATCCAGGGAAATGGCTGAACGCTTTGGGCTTGACCGTGTTACCAAAGTAGTTCCGGGAGGCGCAACACGCCAGGATTCGGTTCTGGCCGGGCTTGACAGTCTTTCCGGGGATATTGAACTGGTCGTAGTTCATGACGGGGTCAGGCCTCTTGTGAAACCTGATCTTATAGCAGCCTGTATTAAGGGCGCCGAAAGAGATGGTGCGGCCATTGCGGCAATACCGGTAAGGGACACTCTCAAAGCGGTTTCTAAGGAAAACAGAATTGCTGAAACTGTTTCCAGGACCGGATTGTGGCAGGCCCAGACCCCGCAGGTCGCAAGGGTGGCGTTGCTGCGAGCGGCATTTGATACAGCTAAACTGGACGGCTTTGTAGGGACAGACGAGGCATCCCTTTTAGAGCGCATTGGATGTACAGTGACGGTTGTTGAAGGGTCTAGGGAAAACATTAAGATCACATGCCCTGATGATCTTTCAACTGCCGAGGCCTTACTCATGAAGGACAATTTAAAAGAAGGCGCCGGTCGATGCGATGTCCGAATCGGGCACGGATATGATGCGCACCGACTGGTTCCGGACAGGCCTTTGATCCTGGGCGGTGTTACGGTTCCGCACTCAATGGGACTGGATGGCCATTCGGATGCCGACGTACTGACTCATGCCTTGTGCGACGCCTTGCTTGGGTCTGTCGGAGCGGGCGACATCGGCGGATATTTCCCTGATACGGATGACCGGTATAAAGGGATCAACAGCCTGAATCTTTTGTCCGAAGTTGTTCGGATTGCTGCTGAAAAAGGATTCATGCTTAAAAATTGTGATATCACTGTCGTGGCACAGAAGCCCGGATTGGCGCCGTTCTTTGATCAGATGCGGAAAAATATTGCACAAACCTGCGGGGTTGGTATAAAAGCCGTTAATGTTAAGGCTACTACAACCGAGAAAATGGGATTTGCCGGCCGGGAAGAGGGAATTTGCGCCCATGCGGTGGTCCTTGTTAAACGAATGATGAGTGATGAATGATGAATGATGAATGATGAATATCTCAGCATATCCAGGAATAGTTGACGTTTGACTGTTCAACAAAACTGCAAATAATAGCTTTCCGTCAACTGTAAACCGTCAACCATACCCGGTTAAGCTCCAGCGGTTTTGCCTCACATACTTCTATTTATCGCTCCGGCTTATATCGAATATCCAAATTAACTATTGACAATGGGAGCATTCCCAGTTTGTTAATCCATGGGAATTCTACTCCGGTTGATGATATTATTGACCTTTTGAAACCATTTTCGGTTGATTTACTGCACTCGATCTAATTTTTTTTGATGTATTCATTGGCGAATAAAGCTAAGGGTCTGGAAAGAAATAACTTGGATTTTCCGTTTCCGAACTGTATCACACCTTTAGCCGGTTTGACATCCCCGAAATCCTCACCGTAGCCCTGCTACGCTTGCGGTTTCGTGAATATCAAA
>JAYEJK010000425.1:0-7777 GCA_034660535.1 Thermodesulfobacteriota bacterium
TTGATATTCACGAAACCGCAAGCGTAGCAGGGCTACGGTGAGGATTTCGGGGATGTCAAACCGGCTAAAGGTGTGATACAGTTCGGAAACGGAAAATCCAAGTTATTTCTTTCCAGACCCTAACTATAATCTTAAGGAATTAACCAATGCCCGCCACTGACCCGCTGCGCACATTGTATAAAAGTTTGACCGGTAAAGGCGCCTTGCCGCTGGAGCCGACAGACCCCTACTATGTCCCCATTTTGGAAGCCACGCCGGAAAAGGATCCCATTCTTGCACTCTGGCAACGTATTGATCTGGCGGAATCGGAAAGTGTCAACCTGTTGACCGGCTTTCGCGGCAATGGCAAAAGCACGGAACTGCTGCGGCTCAAAAGCATGCTGGAAAAAAGCTGTTTTCCGGCCAGTCGACGAACCTGTATTTTCCCAAATTGCATCTGGTGTACACGGTTCCGCCTTATTTAACGACACTGGCGCATAATCTAGGCCGCAGCCTGGGCGGCCATCCCATTACCCAGTGGCCGAATATCCATGTCCGCAACATAAAAAATAACCCGGATCCCGGCGGCCTGGCCCTCATGGAATCGATCATTGAAAAACGTTTCCCCGACTGGCAAAAAATTATTCCACAAGAGTTCCTGAGCCAAATGGCACAGTCCTCCGGTGGAGATCTGCGCGATTTTTTTCGTCTGATTCGTGAATGTGTCATCAGCCTGAGAACAGCGCGTTTTGCCCGTCCGGACGCGCTTCTGGATAAACCTATTGTTGATCGGGTAATCCGGCAGCTTTGCAATGAATTACTTCCTATTGCCTATGAAGATGCCGAGTGGCTGGCCAGAATCCACAAAACCAAACAGGCGGCGCTCCATTCAGACAGGGACCTGCCCGCTCTTGCCCGCTTTCTTGACTCCAATCTGATCATGAACTATCTCAACGGTGAGCCCTGGTACGATATTCACCCGCTTCTTATTGAAGAAATTAAAGAAATCATGCGCGGCAATGATACCGGGGACGGCAATTCCACATGACCACAGGACCGTACATGGATCCGGAGGGCGAGGATGCCTGGCTGCGCCTGAAACAGCATCTGGAGTGGTGTGATCATTTTGCCCTTGGATTTATCTTCACCGACCACTCAAAAGTGGTTCACATTTTTCGAAAGCGTCTAGCCGGAATCTATCGCGCCAGGGTAACTCGTCTTAAAACGCCTATTCCCAACCGCCCCTCGGATCTTTCCAACAAACTCCTGCCAAACTTGATTCACCCGCCGGTCCACCAACAGGCTTTGCAGGCGCCATGCTGGATTGATTTAAGCATGCAGCAAGGCGATGAGTGGACCAGGGCGCGGCTGGCTTTTTTAACCAGACTCAATGAACAGCGTGAACCCATGCGCCGCGCGTTGAATCGACCGTTGGTGCTGCTGTTGCCGATTGCGGAACGTACCAGGATCAAAAAACTGGTTCCCGACCTCTGGGCCATCCGCGATTTCAGTCTGGTAACAAATTCCTGGCTGAAACCGGAACCCGCCCGCCCCCCCGCCCCGGCACAGAAAACCACGGCATCCTTTCCGCTCACCGATTATGAGCATTCCCTGATCATGGAATGGGAACGGCTGCAAACAAAAAAAACCCTGGATCGAGGCTTTCTGCTTGCGGCTGATCGTGCCCTGGGTGTCAGCCTCCGCACCGGTCGTTATCCACTGGCTTCCCGGATAGCCTCCAGCCAGGAATGGACGGCAAGAAAACGGTTACATGCCTCGGGTGAAACACCGGAAGCCTTACGCGACCTATCTGTTTCCCTTGATAACGTCGGCGATACGGCCAAAGCCATGGGACAATGGAAAAAGGCGGAAATAAACTTTGAAGAAGGGCTTGCTATTGCAGTACTCTTGTCCGGATCACTGCCTGAAAATGTTGACTATAAGGGAATGGTGGACCATTTTCAAAATCGTTTAAAGGAACTCGCAAAAAAAGGTTCGGAACAGAATTCATTCCTCACTTATTCAACATCCTGACGGCATCTTTGGCAAAGTAGGTGATAATGATGTCCGCGCCCGCTTTTCTGATGCTTAAAAGGGTTTCGTGTACTACACGTTCCTCGTCCAGCCGGCCTTTTTCCGCCGCCGCCCTGATCATGGCGAATTCACCGCTCACGTGATACGCGGCAATCGGCAGATCAAACTCGTCATGCAGCCTGCTGATAACATCAAGTTGAACGTAACCGTTCAGAGGGTCCTCATATTTTGCAGACTCCTTAAGAATGTAATCGTTCTCAGGCGCTCCATATGGGCGCTGGCAGTTCGGCTCACTATATAGGTAATATGTGAGAGACGGGCTGATCGCGTTCAGGTAAGCGAACTTGCGAGACTCCGGATGGAGGGCCTGTGAACGATTACAGTTGAACTTGAACCGCTGCCGCGGAAAAGACGTTGCTCAGACGCATTTTTTTTGGAGGGGGATTTTAAAGGTATTTTCTCCGGAACCCGCAGCTCAGTCCAACAATAAATTATATCACATTCATGTTCTGGTTTCAGATGTCATTTTTCCGCGGCTACGTCATCAATATTTTTCAGGGCGCTGCCGCGCTGCCGGGAATCCATCATCCAGTCGTCGACAACACCATTGCCTACCGATTTCAGTTGAATACAAATCGAATTCTCGGTATCCTCGACAAAAACTATTTTTTCATCCTCTTCTTTATGAGGAAACTCCTCCTGAATTTTTATCAATTTCTCCGGCTTGGCAAGTTGTTCAGGCTCTTTTTTCGGGGGGGGCCGTATCCTGCCTTTTCCCCTCCGGCTTTTGATGAGATTGTGCCTCACCCGGCGGCCGGGTTGACAAGTCGGCAATTTCATCTTTTTGCTGTTGCACTGTTTTTTCAGGCCTATCCGCAGTTAAATTTGCCGGCATGTTCTGCTCATGTTCGGCAATACTCCGAGCCAGTTCTTTGATCGAATGGGATGCCGCTTAAGAGCGACATGCTGGACGAGCCGTTATCATTATTGCGGGCGGAGTATCCTGCCGAGGTCACTAATTGTGGGAGGAGATCATACCGGGCCATTTCCAGGTTGCCGCCGGCAACGGCCTTTTCAATCTGTTTGACCCGATGTTCGAGATTGTATTTAACGGCCCTTGCCATAGCCTCATACAGGATCACCTTTCCGGTCACAGGTTCCTGATCATAATAAAGAGACGCCCTCCCCTGCCGGGCCTGGATTACAAAATCGTTCCGGGTGTACGGCTGCGGCGTGACAGCGCAGCCGAAGAGCAGAAAGGAGATCAATAGAAGAAAAAACAGGGAATGGGGTACTGAAAACAGGTAATCGTTCACAGGCCCTCCATCTGAACGCGCCCAACGGAAGTGCCCTTGGGGTGCGATCAGCCCGGCTCACATATTACTTATATAGTGAGCCGAACTGCTAGCGCCCATATGGAGCGCCTGAGAACGATTACATTCTTAAGGAGTCTGCAAAATATGGGGCACCTCTGAACGGTTACAATTTGTCTGCCTTTTTTTGTTATCAACATTTTTTTCTGGGGGGGGGAGTGAACGGTTACTAAAAGTGTGCAAAAACTGTTTTCCACCATGCTGGGCTGCGAGGCTAAGCACGGCAAGCCACGGATCGCGAGCGGTGAAGGAAAACCAGGGGAACTCATTGCCGTTATCGAACTCAGCGGGCCGGTCAGGGGAACCGTGGCCATCATTTTCCCCGCGGATACGGCGCTGGCTATAATCAGTAAAATGAGTGGAATCAAAATTCCGGCAGTTGACAAAATGGTGACGGACGGAGTGGGCGAGGTGCTCAATATGGTTGCCGGAACAGCCAAAAGGAGGCTGGCAAAGGACGATTTCCCCGGCAAAGGAAACTCTGGCACAGGCGTCGCAGTAAGCGTTCACAGGCACCGCATCCGGAGTCTCGCAGGCTCGCTTACCTGCACGCGATCATGGCAACCAGCATAGATGGCTATAGCTGATTGCCCTGATCACGCACCCCAAGGGCACCTCCTTCGGGCGCACAGCTACAGCATCTGTGAACGTTTACCGGACAAGGTGTTTGCGATCCGGCAGGGCTTTTGCTACCCCGTGATCGGTTACAACAGGATAGGCTGAAGGTGGAAGGTTTTTAGTCAAGCGGTTATGGGCCTGGAAAGATAGCGGTCAAGCGCGGCGATGAGGTTCTCTTTACCCTCTCCTGTTTTGGAGGAAAACAGGACTCGTTCCGACGGCCTGATGTTAAGAGCCGCGTCAAGGGACGCAACCTGCCTGTTTTGCTGACTTTTTTTAAGTTTGTCCTTCTTGGTATAGACCGGGAGCGGCGGTATTCCGTTGTCCCTCAGCCAGTCAATCAATTGTCGGTCCTGAACCTTGAGCGAATGACGAATATCAATGATTACAACCACGCAGCAAAGGACATCTCTTGTTTCAAGATACGTGGTGATCAAGCCCTGCCATTCCTCCTTCATCTTCCTGGGCACCTTGGCATAGCCGTAGCCCGGCAGATCCACCAGATAAAGTGTCTGATCCACAAGGAAATAATTCAGACTCCGGGTCTTTCCCGGTTTTGAACTCACCTTTACAAGGCTTTTTCTGCCGACCAGCTTATTAATCAGGCTTGATTTTCCAACATTGGAACGTCCTGCAAAGGCAATTTCAGGATATTCTGCAACAGGAAGCTGTGAGGGTTTGAAAACACTGGTCACAAAAGTTATGTCGGAATAATTAATCACTTATCTGATTACCACCTAAACGACCTTGTTCAGCGAGTACTCAATGATTCCCTCAGCCCCGGATTTCAATAACTTGGGGATGAGGTCGCGCACGTCCTGCTCCGCTACTATCGTTTCTATGGAATACCAGTCGGTTTGATAAAGATGGGCCACGGTTGGGGCATTCATGCTTGGAAGAATGCCTGTCACTTCTTCCAGCCGATCCTTGGGCACGTTCATTTTAAGACCCACTTTTTTCTCAGCGTATAACACTCCTTTAAGAAGCATGACAATGTTGCTTATCTTTTCCCGCTTCCAGGGATCCCCCCAGGCTGCCTTGTTTACAATGAACCGGGTATTTGAGGTCATTAATTCGTATATGATATTCAGACCGTGGGCACGGATAGTGGATTCCGTTTCCGTCACTTCGACAATGGCGTCTGCAAGCCCTGAGACAACCTTTGCTTCAGTAGCGCCCCACGAAAATTCAATATCCACATTGATATTTTTCTCAGCAAAAAATCTCTTTGTATAACCGACCAGTTCCGTGGAAATCTTCTTTCCTTCCAGGTCTTCAATGCGCTTGATGTTGGAATCGCCCGGCACGGCGATCACCCACCTCGTGGGCTTCCTGCTCACCTTGGAATAAATCAGATCCGCAACCGTCACCACATCGGACTCGTTTTCAAGTATCCAGTCTTTACCGGTTATACCTGCGTCCAGCACTCCCTGTTCCACATAGCGCGACATCTCCTGGGGCCGGCAAATGGAGCAGACCATTTCAGGATCATCAACCTTGGGAAAATAATTCCTTGAAGAAATCTCAATATTCCAACCAGACCTTTTAAAAAGCTCTATTGTTGCCTCTTCGAGACTTCCCTTCGGGATTCCCAGTTTTAACAAGCTCATTTTTTGTACACCTTATTCGGATCAAATACCATCTCACCTATAACCTTTAATTTCCCACCCTCGACACTGCGAAAAAAACAACTGGAGTATCCCTTGTGGCAGGCAGCGCCGCCAAGCTGTTCCACTTTGAAAAGCACGGTATCCTCATCGCAGTCCACTAAAATTTCCTTTATAATTTGAAAATGTCTGGAGGATTCCCCTTTCAGCCAGAGCTTGTTGCGTGAACGGCTCCAGTAATGGGCCTTTCCGGTTTCAAGAGTTTTGTTCCAGGCCTCCTCGTTAAAGTAGGCCAGCATCAACACCTTGTTTGTCCTGTAATCCTGGACAATAGCGGGCAATAAACCGTTGCCCTTGTCAAATCTCAGTTCTATCATCCCTCTCTCACCGTCATCTCCCTTCTCAGGCCCGGCATCCTTGCCCGATGATTTCGATTCACCGGAAATAAAATGAATCATGCAGGAGGTCCGAAATTTACAGTATTCATCAGAATGACGACATACTACTGTATCGGAATCCTCTTTCTCGTTGTATTTTTCGCAAATAAGTTCCAATTGCACATGTCTCAAGATTTCTCCCTACGGTCGAAATGACGGAAAAGGAGTTTACAGACAATATTAAAAGCGCCGAATAAAACCTGCGATTATGCCCTTCCTCCTGATTTTTGTCAAGTCTCAGAGCAAACTAGTACACTATGACAATTGTTTTTGTGGTTGCCTGAGTATTAAGATCCCAATAAGATCCATTGATTGCGGTTCAAGTCAAACAAACCTTGAACCTTTGAACTTTAAACCCGGAACCAATGATATTAATTTTTCAACCCTTGGCCACGCTGATTGAACTAGTTTAAAAAGGCAGGAGTGAATAAAGTGCTTTTTAATAAAAAACAAACTTGATAATATATATGATTAAATTCTTTCTGGAATAATCACCGGATTAGGAACAGCCATCTCTGTTCCTGATATAACAAGCGGTTTGCGATCCGGCGGCTTTTGCCGCCCCGTGATCGGTTACAAAATGACAGATCAGACTCAAGAAACAAATCAGGCAAAACAGGCGCCCAAGCCCAAACAGGCAGCAAAATCCAAACTGCGTGGAAAGGCGAAAAAACAGGAGGCGGCTGACCCCGCAGGGCTTAAGGCAAGCGAAAATATTATTAGCAACTGTGTGATTTTACTCGAAAAATGTAGGCGCAACACGCAAGAAATTCTTCATAATGAAAAAGTCACCCAGTGGCAAGATGTACCTGCGCACAAGTGTACTTTATTGTCAAAGCGGCTCAATCTCCCTCAAGACCTTGCATTATACCGAAAACAATATCCCAAAATCGGGGCCGAGATCGAAAATATGATCCTGCAGTGGCAAAATGAAATCGGTTACCTGAAAACTGACCTGAAACACACCCCGATTGCCCCGGAAACGGCATTAAGGGCTCAAGTAAAAATAAGTTGGACAATATTGCGCTCAGATTTAGGTCGGATTGGGCCGATTGTGAGGTTACAAAACCGCAGGACTAGCAGCGCTAATTTGAGGATTTTGTAACCTCACAATCGGCCCAAAACGGCCTGAAGATGAGATGGAAGATGTACAAGTTATTTTTACTTGAGCCCTAAACAGAGCCGGGAAAATTGAGCAGGGATGCGCGGGTATCGAACCGCTGATGAAGTCCCTGGCCGACCATGCAGGGACTTCTGCCGCTTGCCGAGTCCACCGGCGGCCGGAAAGCCGGCAGCCTGGATGAAGCCTTTCAGGTCTACAGACTCATGACAGACAACATTCACGAAAAGGGAGGCCGAAAGTCACTTTCAGACTATACCGAAAAAATCCTGGACATAGAAAAAAGACTCTTTTATATCCATACAAAAGGACTATCCGAAATGGCGGTGGAGGTGGTTAATCACAATATACAACACGTACTGGCTACGTCAAAAAATGTCAAAGAATACCTTGATTACGCCGCTAACCGCCTGACAGATGAATATAACTATATTTGCAAAATCCAGAAGGATTTGAGGGCAATTAGAGATAATTCGATTGTTGAAATTATCCTGATTATAACGGATTTGGGGGAGGAAAGCCTTGCACCATTTTTTGTAACTGCCTGATGGGTGGCATGGACAAACTTGTTTGTCCGTGCAAAAAACGTCAATGCAAAGTGAGGAAAGA
>JAYEJK010000426.1:0-25286 GCA_034660535.1 Thermodesulfobacteriota bacterium
CTTTCATTGGGCAAAGGTGGGCACAGCCCACCCTACAAAAAATACATATTTCCACCATGTTATTCTTAGTTCTCTTGTAGGGTGGGCTATGCCCACCGTTATAATGGCCGAAATTAAAACCAACCCCAAAAATTCCAGTTTATCTGGGTTAGATTTTATTTAGTACCTTAGTGGTAATTTTCTTGTTTTTTATACCCCTCAAGGGGGTACTGAAATGAGTGGCAAGAAATCAAAAGGGTGAAATATTTTTAAATAGTTACACGCAACTGTTAAGGTACTTATACCCCTCAGGGGGGTACTGAAAATAGTCCAGGACCTTTAAAAATTTCCAGTTTATCTGGGTTAGTTTATTTTTTTGGAGTAAACATTATTATTCTTTCCAGGTTTGTAGTATTATTTTTTGGGAGTTGGTTTTAGCTTCGGCCGGTTTTTTTAATTGAAAGAAAGCATAATGACGGCATGGCCGATGTTGGAACCAAGCCCGTGATTTGCACAGTATATGAAATCCGTTATTGATTTACCGGGGATGTCATAATGAAGAACAGCGCTACTACGCATTGCATGGAATGCGGAGCTGTTTGCAACAAAGAAAAAATTTTCATTATCAACAACAAAAAAATGTGCCATAGGTGTCTGTTCGGGGATGTTCCGCCGGTGCAGATTTACCCCATCGGCTTTGTTGCCAATAAATTGGATAGAGATAACAGTGACTTTGGTTTGTGTGGAACACGTCGAACATCCAGAATAGAACTATTTCATTCACAAAAGCAATTTATGTACAAACTGGAAGACGAACGTAACTTGACGATTGTTTATTATTTGCATAAAGCTCGTTCGGTCAGATCCAAATTTAAGCGCGGATTGGACGGCAAGGAAGTTGGTGTGTTTGCATCGCGTACGCCGGATAGACTCTCAAGAATCGGCATTCAGGACGTCCAGCTTGTTCAACTGGAAGGAACTACGTTGGTTGTCGAGGGATTAGACGCCATTAACGGCACTCCCGTGCTGGACATTAAAATGAAATGGCATAGATAAAATGTGAGCATGGAAAAGCAAAGGTTTTAGGAACTTAGGGTTCGCTCAAAAATAAATTTACATTTTCAGGTGTCGAGGCGCCCGCATGGCAAGGCGCGGGGAGGGCGAATAGCAGGGCTATTTAACCGACGAGCAACGCAGCCATGCGGGATGGATCGGCGCATTAAAATGTGAAGTTATTTTTGAGCGAGCCCTTAGCATAAAGGGTACAATGAAAACCACACCTGGAACTCAAAGACTCTTTCAGCATACAAACGGCAGGCACATCCTGCTTTCCAAAGCAGGGATGGCCATATTTTTCCGGATCAATGCAAAAGACCAGGTCCACATAGAGCAGAGGCTTGAAGACGTGGACTTCAAGGCAACCGGCACTCAGTTAATAAAAGATGGATGGAAGTGCATTGGGCCGGGAATGGAATATGCCAAGCTGTTGGCAGACAAAGAGAAGATTTAAATGCCCATGGACAACAGGCCGGGGAAGGTACAATGAAAAAATCAGAAAATTATAAAACAGTTTTAGCTTCAAGCAAAGCTTTGTCTGAAAAAAAGCAAAAAAAATCCAATTTTATAAAACGATATCTTGAATGGATAGCCCGGAGTGTGGAGAAATCGAAAAAAGACCCTAAATTATGTCCTAGCTGAAGAATCAAGCCTTAACAACGCTCCTGTAAGGAATGGCGTAAGTGTTTACCAGTGCTGTAGATATGCGTGATTAGGGCCTACCGGCTATACGCTATAAAACTAAGCCGGCAAGCCCTGAGATCGTGCAGGTAAGCTAGTGCCCATCCAGAAATGGCCCTTTTGTCCAATCTCCGCGTTACGCGAAAAAAATAATCCTCGGAATATCAACTATATGCCTCCGGTTATTTTTTTCGCGTGCCTTGACCTTGAACAAAATTGCTCATTTCTGGATGGACACAAGCGAGCCTGCGAGACTCCGGATGCGTAGTAGAAAATTACTTGCCTCCACAGTCACAACTCATTGTATTCAAACTAACTTGTGGTGGAGATGGAGGAAGAATTTTCCACAAATCTGTCCAGTACCACTGAAAATGCCCGGCATGCCGGACTGTCATCACCTGAAATCAGGTACGGCTTGCCTTTGTCCCCGGCCTGAACAATTCTGGTATCCATAGGAATACTGCCCAGAAAACCAACATTAAAATCTTTGGCTGTCCTCTCTCCTCCACCGGTCTTGAAAATGTCCACTGTCTCTCCGCAGTGCGGGCAAATAAATCCGCTCATATTCTCGACAACGCCAACGACTTGCATTTTTAACTGCTTGCAAAAATTGATGGATTTCCTCACATCAGCCAGGGCGACCTCCTGGGGCGTTGTTACAACCACGGCTTTAGAGTGCTTTATTTCCTGGGCAACGCTTAATGGTTCATCTCCTGTTCCTGGAGGAGAATCAATAATCAGGTAATCCAGTTCTCCCCAATCAACATCAGCAATAAATTGCCGAATAGTTTGAATTTTCAGCGGTCCGCGCCAGATAATCGGATCATCCCTGTTTTTCATCATATAATCAATGGAAATAACCTTTATATTATCATCGTAATGCATGGGAGGCACTAGTCCATTCTGAATCCTATCAAGATCCAGCTTGTCGGTAAGACCCAGCATGAAGCACACGTCGGGACCATGTATATCCACATCCATCAAACCTACCTTGAATCCCTTTTTGGCCAGACCCAGCGCCAGATTCACGGACACAGTGCTTTTTCCGACTCCGCCCTTCCCACTCATAACCAGAATTTTATTTTTGATCCTTCCGAGAGATCTGGATATTGCAATATTCTGCTGAGCAAGCGCCGCATTCATATCCATGGAACTGTTGGTTCCTCCCTCGCTGCCACTGCTGCAGCTATCACAAGAACTAGACACAATAATTTCTCCTCTAAAAATTAAGATTTTGCCGATACCACTAGCTAATATTGAAAAAACGCTTTGTAACAGATATGGTGTTACTTGAAAATTTCAGGGGTATATCCTTTTGGCAGATGCGCTGTACCCTTGACGCATGGAAGACCGGATGCTTCATGGACACGTTTAATAATTTCATCAATGTCTTCACAAAAGCCTTTTTTTGAAGAGTCCCAGCCATCCTTTGTCTTATTGGCAAAAGCGCATGTACAGAAATGAATAACCTCGGCCCCTTTTGATTTGAGTATTTTAGCCAGATTTACTGCATTATCGCCCGGGCATCGGCAGGTAAAAACTCCTGCTGGAATACATTTATCATATCCGGCAAATCCTTCTTTTGTTTCAATAAGACATTTAAAACAATTTGTCATCGGACATCTTTCCATATTTTTTTCACAGCGAATTATTGCAACTTTTGTCATTTTTTTCTCCTATATTGATTACTTTTCCCGCGCCTCCTTTAATGTATCTTTCGGGATAAAGTGTTTCTATTTCCTGAATGTGCCGGGTGCAATGTGTTGGACAAATATTTTCCAGGTCATTTATCAGATTAAAATCATTAAATCCGTGAAGCCCTCCAACAAGTATGTTGACTTTGCCGAACCATGATGCCGCCTGCAAGATTTCCCGCACTCCCGGATGAGAACATCCCGCGACAACCGCTACATCCTCTCCTTCCTTTATTACAAGGGAATGCTCAATGTTTTTAAGTTCGCCGGTGGAATAAATATTCTCACAAATTTTAAGCTTGTCATCCACCCTTACAGTGCTGACAGTGTCACTAAATCCTGAGCAGGAGTTCGGGATATACACTTTAACCTGATTTTTTTTCAGAAAATCTAAAAGCCCGCCAGTGTGGTCCCAGTGATCATGTGAAATAAAAACCTTGTCAATTTTAAGAGGATCAATATCAAGCTTTTGCATGTTATCAAGCAGGATATTTCCTTTGGCGCCTGTATCGAAAAGTATTTTTTCCCCATACGCTTCAACAAGACAGGAAAATCCCCAGTCAGGAGTAAGATTTTTATCCCATGCAGTATTGTCGTATATGATTGTTATTTTAATTTTTTTATCCATATTCTTTCGCGGACCCTTACTTTTCACCCAACATTTTCCACGCTGTTAATTTCCGGAATTTCTTTTTTTAAAAATTTTTCTATACCATGTTTCAGTGTAATCTGAGACATGGCACACCCGGAGCATGCGCCCTGCAAACGGACTGTTACAACTCCGTCCACAATATCAACAAGCTCAACATCTCCCCCATCCCGCTGAAGTATCGGCCGAATTTGGTTTAATAAATTTTGAACTTTTTCTTTCATGACACGGTATTTCCCATTCTTTTTGAACTACTTTTTGGATTCATGGTTCACTGTTTTTTATTTCAGGCTTTTGATTCTGGATTCAATTGTTTCCGTCTGTTTTTTCAATTCTTCAGCCTGTTCTTTCAACAGCCGTAATTCTTCTTTTTGGGATAAACCACCCGAAGTCTCCTGGTCAGGTCCAGGCATGCCGACACCGCGTCCCATGCCCATACCTCCTCCGCCGCCCATACCGCGACCGCCTCCCATGCCCATGCCTCCGCCGCCGCCCATACCGCGACCGCCTCCCATGCCCATGCCTCTGCCGCCGCCCATGCAGCGACCGCCTCCCCCCATGCCCATGCCTCCTCCGCCGCCCATACCGCGACCGCCTCCCTGTGGCTGAGCGCCTCCCATAGCCTCTGTTACCCCAATGCCGGATTTTTCCGACACAGTTGCTTCAGTCGTAGATTTCATGCTGCCTTTTTTGAAATTTTCAACAGCCTCACCAACAGTTCCAGCCTGTCCGGTAAAGACTTTAAGACCTCCTGCCGACAAGGCCTGCATTGCTTTGGGGCCGCAATTTCCTGTCAGTACAGCCCCGGCGCCTTTGGAAGATACAAAAACGGCGGATTGAATACCAGCTCCACCGCCCAGGCTGACACTTTCATTCACAAAGGCCTCAAAGCTCATATCATCTGTTTCAACAATTATAAAATATTCACACCTGCCAAAACGCGGATCAAGCTGAGAATTCAAATCCTTTCCGGTAGAACTTACAGCAACTTTCATTTTAAACCTCCTTACAGACCTTGTTAAAAATTATTTTGATAAGGTTTGCCTTAAAGTCTATCCATAAATGGCCTTTTTGCGTTGCGAAGCAAATGCCATTGAAGTACAAAAAAAAATAATCCTCGTAGTATTGTCAGTCTCGTAAAAAATGCTCTACCGATGCGTTAACCGTTGGTAACCTATTGATATTATTGGTGAGGAGAATTCCAGGGGCTACTTTTTACTAATGGATCAATAATAATTATTCAACTCCGGTTAATCAAGGTCTGTTCCATTCAAATGTAACATTTGCCGTAAGGGTTCACAGACGCCGCTACTTTTCGTCATTTTTAACCGTGAACCGTATAACCGACAACCGCAAACGGTTAAAAGTTAGTTGTTCATAACAGGAGATGCCATAATTTCATCCCAAATTCGCCTGATCATACGGCTTGCCTCTGAATTTTCACTGTATTCAAAAATTGTTTTTCCCTGCACCATTGATTCTGTAAAAGCAGGATCAAAAGGAATCCTGCCTAAAACGGTTATATTTTTCTGTCCAGCCAGATTTTCAATTGCACGCGCCTGATCAGGATTCAGATCAAATTTATTGACACATACCATGGCCGGAATTTTAAAATGCGCTGCAAGGTCTGCCACCCTTGCCATGTCGTGCGAGCCGGATACTGTCGGCTCGGTTACAATGAGCATCGCAGTAGCGCCTCCCACGGAAGCAATAACCGGGCATCCGATGCCTGGCGGGCCGTCGGTTATCATAAGATCCAATTTTTTTTCTTCAGCCAGATTTTTTGCTTCATGCCTTATAAGCGCAACAAGCTTGCCTGAGTTCTCTTCCGCAATTCCAAGTCTTGCATGAACCATGGGGCCGAACCGCGTATCTGAAATATACCACTGTCCACATGTTTGAACGGGAAAGTCGATTGCCTGCTCAGGGCAGAGGTCAACACAGACCCCGCAGCCTTCACATTCGATTGCATCAACCTCAAAATTCTCTTTTATGGCATCAAACCTGCACAGGTCAATGCATATCCCGCACTGGGTGCATTTGTCAGGGTTGATTACAGCAAGCCCACCCCCCAGAAAATCCGTGGTTTGTTTAATATCAGGGGCCATGAGCAGATGAAGATCCGCTGCATCAACATCAGCATCACACAGAATCCTGTTTTCAATAATAGATGCAAATGCAGCTGTTAAAGTTGTCTTGCCTGTGCCGCCCTTGCCGCTTAATATCACCAATTCTCTCATTGTTCTTTTATTCCTTTGCAGCTAGTTTTTCAATTTGACTAAATAGTTTCAGAAAATTTTCCTTCCACTCAGGCATCTCTTCGACAATGAGTTTGCCTTTTGAATATGCTTCAGCGATCCGGCGATCAAAGGGTATTTCCATCAATATCGGTAAATTTTCCTTTTCCGTATATTTTTTAACAGCGTCATTTCCAATGTCTGAACGATTAATGACAAGACCGCAAGGAATGCCGAGAAGCTTTACAGCCTCAACTCCAAGTTTCAGATCATGCAGACCAAATGGAGTGGGCTCTGTTACCATAAGGACAAAATCCGTATCCTTTGTAGCCGCAATTACAGGGCATGATGTCCCCGGCGGCGCATCAATTATATTTATTTTGTCAGGATCTATATATGACCTGACCTTTTTTATCAAAGGAGGCGACATGGCCTCCCCAACCCTTAGAAGTCCATGCACAAAGTCTATATTGTTCATGCCGCCTTTTTCTATTACACCAAGCTCGCGACCTGTTTCGGTTATTGCATTTTCCGGACATACTTCCATGCAGCCGCCGCAACTGTGGCACAATTCCGGAAACGTAAGAATTGTTTCCCCAAGTACCGCAATAACCTTGAATCTGCAAATATCAACACATTTTTTACAGAAAGTACATTTAGACTCGTCAATTTCAGGGACGGGCGTGAAAACAGTTTCCCTTTTTTCAATTTCCGGATTCAGAAAAAGATGGCAATTGGGCTCCTCTACATCGCAATCAAGTATCTGAACACCTGACCCAAGGGAAACCGCCATGTTTGTGGCTACCGTGGTTTTTCCCGTACCGCCTTTTCCGCTTGCTACACTGATAATCATCAGACTTTCCTATTTGTAAGGTTTAAAATACTATTCAGATGCTTAAGCAATTTTTCCGCATCCTCCTTGCCGGGCGCCAAAGGCAGTTGCATCAAGATGCCAAGCCCCTCGCTTGCTTCATGAAAATCTTCGGGCGAAAGAGAACTTACCATGGCACAGTTCATCATCGGATTTATTGAAACCAGTTTTTCAGCAAACTCAAGACCTGTCATATCGGAAAGCTTTTCATCTATGATTACCAGATCAAAAGTTTTGTTTCCAATCCTGTGAAAAGCAGTGCCCCCGGATTCAGCCCGGACTGTTTGCATACCGTTTTTCTCCAATGCCGCTGCCAGATCTAAAAAAGAATTATTATCAGAAGTTATCAGTAATACATACATTTGTTTGTTCTCATCATTTATGTTTAGGGTCTGGAAAGAAATAACTTGGGTAATTCCGATCCGAAATGTGTTGCAGATTTAGTCGGTTTGATATTCACGAAACCGCAAGCGTAGCAGGGCTACGGTGAGGATTTCGGGGATGTCAAACCGGCTAAAGGTGTGATACAGTTCGGAAACGGAAAATCCAAGTTATTTCTTTCCAGACCCTTATTATATTATAAACGTTCACGTGGTGGCAAAAGACCTGCCGGATCGCAAAACCCCTTGCCCTGTGAACGCTTACATCGAATGAAAATCCCCGTAATCCCCCTTATAAAAAGGGGGTAGGGGATTTTCATTTGATGAATCCTGAACCCTTGAACCCTAAGGCGAAGCATACTATAAAGATTTTTCCAGTTCTGCAATCTTCCTGTTAATTGCGTCAAAAATATTTTTAACAGAATCAACCTCAGCTTTCAGCATATTCAGCTCATCAGTAGGATTTCCGGCATACGCAGGTTGATACCAGGCAGGATTTCCGGCAAAACCGCGCCTTATACCCATTCCGGGGCCAAAACCTCTTCTGAAACCACGGCCATACCCCATGCCGCCGCCAAAGCCAGCGCCTCCGGCGCCTGCAGTTCCGCATACTCCCCGGCCGCCGCCTGTCATCGGGCCTGCGCCCATTGGTCCTGTTCTATCAAATCCAGGCATAATATCACCCCCCTTAAAAAAAACTAATAATTTATCTTCTGCCTCCACGGCCTTGTCCGCCGCCTTTACCGCGGCCTTGTCCGCGGCCCTGACCCTGGCCCTGACCCTGGCCCTGACCCTGACCCTGACCCTGACCCTGACCCTGACCCTGGCCGGTATTTCTGCCTGAACCTTTGGCGGCCTGACCTGGTTTACATCCACCTTGACCTTTTCCTGTTCGTGGGCCCTGACCCTGCGGCCCTGTTCCGTTACCTCTCGGCATAGAAATCACCTCCTTATTTTTAGTAAAACCATCATTAATTTTTTGTCCTCTTTTTCTTTGCCTGCTACGTTCGTGTCTGCATCCAGGCATATGAAATATATGGCTGATTGGAACGGCTTTTGCGTAAGCCGCAAGCACTTCATCCGCACGGCCTGTGATGAAAGAAATCAATTCAATACCTGCCGTTTCAATAATATTCGCCGGCAGTTGCGAAATAGCACCGCATATCAGAATTTTTATATTCAGTTCGGCCAGCCTTTCCACCATACGCCAAGCATCATCAGGATTAAAAGGCTCATAACGCACGCTTACTACTTCGCTGTTTTCTATTTCCGCAACTAGAAGCATATTCGCGGAATCAAACACCGGAGAAATACGTTTTTTCCAGACAGTAAGTGCTGTTTTCATATTTACTCTGCCCTTTTTACTAAAGTATTAATGCAAACGTTATGCCATTATAGCAAAAACAGGGAATTATCAGGTATAAAGCTAGAATTTACAACAGGTTATAAATAGTAAAAAATATTGCGACCGGATGGCATGTTCAAAACGGGTTGCATGTTTGCAATTATTTGAGTTGCAATTATGCAACCCAAATAAAACACTAATCACCGACTCGAACGTCCATTGTTTTCAGGAAGTATGATCCCTAATTTATTAATTTTTCTGAAAAGAGTGGTCTTGTGCATGCCTAGATCCCGGGCTGCAGCCAGTCGATTATAGTTGTTGCGTTTCAGTGCATCTAAAATTGCCTGTACTTCAACTGATTTCAGGATATTATCCAGGGTATTATGGTCGGTTGAAGAAAGGGGGGGAGAAATAAAGGCGGTCGGCAAATGTTTCTGCTGAATATTGCCGTCCGGGCAAAGTATAAATGCATGCTCGATGATGTTTTCCAGTTCACGGATATTGCCGGGGTAATTGTGGGACATGAGAAGTTCGAGCACATGCTGGTCTATGCCGGTGATGGTTTTTCCGCGTAACCTGTTCATTTTGACAATGAATCGATCAACAAGCAGCGGAATATCCTCCCTTCGTTCACGAAGCGGCGGAAGTCTGAGCTGCATCACGTTAATACGATAATAAAGATCTTGACGGAAATTCCCATCTTCCACCATGTCGGATAGATCTTTATTTGTTGACGCAATGACGCGAACATCCGCTTTAACCGCTTTTTTTGCCCCCAAGGGCTGAAACTCCCGTTCCTCAACCACGCGCAAAAGCCGCACCTGAAACGCGGGACTTGTGTCCCCGATTTCATCAAGCAGGATAGACCCCCCCTCGGCAACTGCAAAATGGCCGGGCTTGTCTTTTACCGCATTAGTAAAGGCCCCGGCCTTATACCCGAAAAACTCTGATTCCAAAAGCGTATCCGGTATAGCTCCACAGTTGATTCCAACAAACGGTTTGTTTTTACGGGAGCTTAGGTCATGGATCGCTCGGGCTAGAAGTTCTTTTCCCGTACCTGTTTCGCCCTGAATCAGCACTGTGCTGCCGCTGTCCGCCACCTGCGGGAGAATTTTGAATATTTCCAGCATCGAAGGGCTGCGGCTGATCATGTCGCCCATTTGAAAGCGGTCGCCGAGTTCCTTTCGCAGTTCTTCAACCAGACTCAGGTCCCGAAAGATTTCAACACCTCCCAGGACATTTCCGTTTTCATCACGCAGCAGTGAAGTGGAGGTAATGATCGGAATGCGTTTTTTGTCGCTGTTTATAATATAGGTAGAGGTATTGACAAACGATTTACCCTCTTTCATTGTGCGTCGCAGGGCACAGTCTCTCTCGCACATGTTTGAACGGAAAACCTCCCAACAGTACTTGCCGATGGCTTCGGTGCGGGAAATACCTGTAATATTCTCTGCGGCACGGTTAAAAGACATGATGCGCCAATCGTAATCAACGGTAAACACACCGTCCGAAATACTTTCGAGAATAATTTCCGTTACGTTTTCAGAATTATAATAAGAGATCATCATTCCTTGATAAGCGGCAGTTCTATAATAAATCTCGCGCCGACCGGTTTGTTGTCTTTTACCCTGATGTAGCCGCCGTGGTCAGCCACAATTGTAGTTGCAATGGCAAGACCCAGCCCGGTCCCTGATTTTTTTTTCGAAAAATAAGGCTCAAACAACCTCAGTTTATCTTCATCCTTTACTCCAGGACCGTTGTCAACCACTTCCATGCAGACCAGATCTCTATTCAGATCTGCAGAGACAAGGATATCGATCTTTCCATCCTCGTCCACTTCCGAAGCCGCGTTGTCCAGAAGATTGATAAGGACTCGCTTCATCTGTTCAACATCAAACAGAAAAAGAGGCATATCCTTATCAAACCGGGTGTTGAAGGTGATGTTTTTGTGTGCCTCACGGTACAGGACCACAACCTCCTCCACCATCCCGGAGAGACTGTTCATGGATTTCCTGACCGCGGGCATCCTGGCAAAGCTTGAGAATTCACTGACCAGACGTTTGAGTTCATCAACTTGATTAATAATAGTTGTCGTACACAGGTCAAAAACCTCTCCTTCCGACTTAAGGAGTTCCAGGTAGCGTTTTCGTAACCTCTGGGCTGAAAGGCCTATGGGAGTCAGGGGATTTTTTATCTCATGGGCTATTCTTCTTGCCACTTCACGCCATGCGGCCATACGTTGGGCCTTTTCAAGTTCCGTAAGGTTGTCAAATACTAAGACAACACCTAACGGACTTTGATCCTCATCTTCAAGCCTTGTGAAGTTGACACGCAGGGAAAAGGATTCGTTTTCCACTGTCAATTGCAGGTTGCGCTCAATAGACGATTTTCCCGAACGGTCAAGTTCTTCAAGAAATTTCTTGAAAATTCCGGCATGGGTGGGCCGAATGACTGCACGGTAATCTGTTAAAAGTATATTTTCCCTGCTTACCTTAAGCAGTTCTTCCGCAAAACGGTTTATAGTTGTAACGCGCCCGCTTTCATCCAGGGATATTACACCGGCAGGCACATTCTGGAGAATTATCTCCATGTAACGCCTTCGTTGTTCCAGCTCCACGTGTGTTTCTTCAAGGCGCTGTTTGCCTGTCAAAAGATCTTTTATCATTTGGTTAAACGCATCAACCAGCGTTCCCATCTCATCCACGGAATCCTTTTCCAGAACAAAATCGAGTTCACCTTCCGCAACTCGCCTGGTCGCATCGGCCAGCTTTGCAATGGGGCCTGTGAGACCCCTGGATACATAAAACCCGAACCAGATCGCACTGAATATGATAAGAAGTGTGACGATAAGCAGTATTACGAGCAGACTGCTCTTGATAGGGGCTTTCAAAATCATCAGTTGACGATAGCCTTCCAACCCATGGCTGATTGTGCCCATCCGCTCCAGACGGTCCCTGGATATCAGAAGGGATGTGATCAGGACAAGAGTCGGGGCGGAATCCGCCGACCCGATGCGCACCGGTGCAAGACCGCGCACCAGTTCTCCCTGCATGATTTCTTGAATTGTGATCAAACCGGTTTCACCGGCCAGGGCACGTCGAAGAAATTCAGCCGGGATGTCCGGTAAAACAAGGTCATTGATTGATTCGGAATAAACGCCCGAAACCATGGTTCTTTGATTAGAGACAAGCTCTAGGGCCGCCAGGCTTTCCCTCTCAAGAGCGCTGAACAAAAAATGTTCAAGCTTTGCACCGGTGATCCGGCTCTTTTTCCTTAATTCGAGTTCAGACGCCAGGTTACTTCCTTTACGTTCGACCTCATCCTTGGCGTCTTGATAAACGGTTCTGGCAATATTCAACGACTCCACAAGCGATTGTTCCACATTAATATTGAACCAATAATCCATGCTTGTGGATACAAATTGAAGTGCGATAAAGAAGAGTAGACTTGTGGGGATAAGTGAAAGAAAAACAAACGAAATAACGAGCCTGGTCCTGAGTTTTGCGCCCAGGAAACCCTGACGTCTGTCAAAAATGAGCTGCACCAGGTTCCTTAATACCAGGAACACCATTAAAAGCATCAGGAGCAGATTGACATTGATCAGGACAAAAACGAGCACATTGCCGGTCACAGGGAAATCAACCGTGCCCATCCGGAAGATCTTGGATTCGAAATATGTCAGAATCGGAATTATGCAGAAGCAGCAAATAATGATGATCCAGATGCGCTTTCGCTTCTTTTCATCTCTCTCTGCCGTTGTCGAATTTTCGGGGTTGGTTTTAACCTCGGCCATTTCAATAATCGTAGGTTGTGGTTGAGCCGACTTTTTTTGTTGGGTTTCGTCCCTCAACCCAACCTGCGCAGGAATCTCAGACATTTCGATATTTTTGAGAATAAGGGTCTGGAAAGAAATAACTTGGGTAATTCCGATCCGAAATGTGTTGCAGATTTAGTCGGTTTGATATTCACGAAACCGCAAGCGTAGCAGGGCTACGGTGAGGATTTCGGGGATGTCAAACCGGCTAAAGGTGTGATACAGTTCGGAAACGGAAAATCCAAGTTATTTCTTTCCAGACCCTAAGGCGAAACCCAACAAATGGCCGAAGTTAGAACCAACCTCGAATTTTCATCCCTGAGAAAGGGATAATTGTCGGAGAGCAATAGATCAATATCTGAATTCCAGGGAAAACCAATCCGTCTCAACGTTGCCGAGAGACCAGAACGGAATAAGATAGTGGAAATTTAGTGGAAGCGTCTTTTTTGCGAGCATGGCCTTGACCTTGAGTATGTATTCAGCATCCGGGGTCAGATTTTCAAGACTTGTCGCCACAAACCCGTTTATTTCCTTCATGATTTTTTTTGCTTCCCAAATAGATTCAACGACTACTCTCCCCTTTTTATTGTCACAAAAAATAACATGGTATTCTTCTTTCAGATTGTCAAAGGTGAGCGTACGGTCAAACTCGTGGGATGCGATTTCCTTGTCAGGCCAAGCTTTTCTTACCTGATAAAGATTTATGAAAAAGGTGAATGTTATCGGCAGTCCGTTTTGGATGCTCACTTCCATGTTATGTGAAAAGCAGTCCTCCACAACAAAATAGAGCAGCAAATCGTCGCTCGAGTTCGTGACTATAATATCATTTATAACCGCTTCTTCAGCAAGGGCGGGTCCGGACGCCCAGAACATGCATACCGCAAAACCACAAAAATAAATTGCTGAAAGTATAGTTTTCATGACCACTTGGCCTCTATCATTGCCTGCGCCCTTTCCAGAAAGGGACGAAAGGTTGCCGAATCAAGCGCACACAAAGGAACGGCGTCATAATCCCTGATTAAGTTTGGAATCTGATCAGGATCAACAATATCTATTTTATTTAAAACTCGAAGAGACTGAATGGAATCAAGTTCCAGTTCTCTCAGGAGATTTTCAACTACTCTTACCTGTTCACCAAATCTCGGATTGCCGGCATCAATAACATGAACAAGGAGATCGGCCTCATAGAGTTCCTCCAGGGTAGCCTTGAATGACAGGAGCAGTTCAGCGGGCAGATCCCTGATAAATCCCACGGTATCAGTGATGATAACCTCAATGTCTTTCGGAAAACGGAGCCTTCGGCTGGTTGGATCAAGAGTTGCAAACAGCTTGTCCTCGGCAGTGATTTTACTTTTAGTAAGTGTATTTAAAAGAGTCGACTTGCCCGCGTTTGTATAACCAACCAGAGAAATTACAGGCAGATTTTTTTTCCTTCGTCTGGCCCTGCGATGGTGTCTTTCCATACTGACTGCTTTTAATTTTTTTGAAAGCTTGTTCAGCTTGTCGTTAATCCTTCTCCGGTCTACTTCGAGTTTTGTCTCACCCGGCCCTCTTCCGCCGATACCTCCGGTCAACCGGGAAAGTGCGTCATCCCTCAAAGAGAGCCTGGGCAGCATATATTTGAGCTGGGCCATCTCGATCTGGAGTTTGCCTTCACGGCTTAAGGCCCGGCGGGCAAAGATGTCCAGAATGAGCTGAGTACGGTCAATGATGCGGAGTTCGGTGTGATCCGTAATAGAAGCAGCCTGCGACGGATTCAACTCCTGATTAAATATCAAAAGATTTGCATTCAGGGAAAGCGAGGCAAGCATGATCTCTCCGAATTTACCTTTCCCGAGTATCAATTTGGGATTGATCCGTTTCCGTCTCTGTATGACGGTATCAAGTACTATAATATCAGCCGAACGGGCCAGTTCCACCAGTTCATCCATGTATTTCCGGGCCGTGTCCGGAGGTTTTGTTGTGACGCTGATAAGAATTGCCCGATCCCGGCCACGATCAACCTCCGTGATCGGCCTGACTCTGGAAAACTCGTCTTCCAGGGCTGAAATCAGTTGTCTGAAAGTATGAGGCTGCCGGGTCGGCACGACCGGAGGCAGAAAGACCCAGTGATTTCCCTGAACAGGCCCGGGTACGAGATGAGCGCTGTAAATCCGTTCAGGAAGTCCATTTGATTGAATCTTGATAACACTCATCAGGTCAAGACGCAAAAAGAGGAGATCCATGAGATCATCCTCAGTCAAATCTTCCCCTGCCAGATGGGTGTGAACACACCGGAGACCCTTGAGACGCCCCCCGGATGAACGAAATTGATTGAGCGCCGGTATTACAATGGTCTTGCGATCTCCCACTATAACGTGTTCAACTTGACCGGTGCGGGATATCAGAACGCCGACCTGCCTGCTGATCGCTGTTGATATCTCGGCAAGCTCCCTTGCCATTTCCGGACTTATTACAAGATCATTCGGAACTCGACGCCTGGCAACACGTTCAAGCATTTTGAGTTGCGCGGTTTTTAACCCGCCTGTGTTGCCTGTAACTCTGCTGATTTTATTTTCCTCTTAGTATCCTCTTGTCTCCAACCCTGATCGTCACCTTGGCCTTGTCAAAATATTCCATAAGCGGAATTGAAAACTTTCTTGTCAAGCCGGCTAAAGACTTAAAACCCTGGGCATTGATCTCCCCTTCCTTTTTCAGAAATTCTACCAGTTTCCCTTGAAGATCCGTGAGCGACTGTGCGTTAAAATAGAGATCCTCGTTTACTTTTTTTAACGCTTCTTCCCGCACCAGGACATTTATAATATTTTGAATAATCGACTGCGGGGATTGTTTAAAATTTGAAAAAACCTCTTTCAATGTCGGCGGTTTCAGGCCATGGGATTTAAACAGACGCTGTAATTCTTCCCGTATCTCCTTTGCATCGTCTTTAAGTGATACTTTATGACCTGCTAATCGGACTACTGCCTCGTCCTGAACAATTTCATTGTGCTTGACCAGATAATCAAGCGCCATCTGAAACAGTCTCCGGCTAAGTCCCAGGGAAAGTTTGGATTTCAATTCCGCCTTTGAGAGCCCGGATTCCAACGGATTTTCAGCATGAAACGTTTCCAGAATATCCTTGATCAGATTTGTGAGTCTTTTAAAAACCGACCCTTCGATCATTCTCTGCCGTTCGGAATCAACCATGATTATCCGGCTTGCGGAGATAGGGCCGTTCAAGATTTTCTTAAGCCGATTTCCAAACACTCCAACCTTAACTGCAAGTTTTTCCGCTGCAAGTCCTGAAAAACCGCTTTCCTTTAAATAGAAGATTGCCCGGTCTTCGGCAGATCCGTTGTGATATAGATTAAAGGCTTCCTGGTTAATCTCTTTGAAACGGCGCCTCTTCATGGCTGAGCCATTTAAAACCGTTCCGCCGCCAATGGTAAATATCGGAGAATAACTCCTGATAACGTAATGGTCCCCAGGCCACACGCCTGTCGGTTTTTCAAGGAGCAGTTGGACATTTGCGTCAGAGCCGGGTTCCAGTTCCTCCTGCTCAAGCAGGACAATTCTGCCCATGATCTCGGATGTGCCCAGATGAATTCTCACCCGTGTACGATTTTTAAGGGGTTTTTTGTTTCCCGACAGATATTGAAAGTCCGCATCAAGAATATATGACTGCAACAGGCATCCAGGCGTGGCAATCATGTCTCCCCTGGAAATGATCTCCTTTTCCACTCCCTGGATATTGATTGCGGTCCTGTTGCCGGCCTCAACCTCGGAAACATCTCGCGCGTGAACCTGAATGCCCCTGATTTTGGCAATTGTTCCTCTGGGAAAGATGGTGATATCATCTCCTACCTTTATCCTGCCGGAAATGGATGTCCCGGTGACAACAGCGCCAAAACCCTTTATTGTGAAAACCCTGTCCACAGGCAATCTGAATGGGCCGTATGCCTCGTTAAATTTTCTGGCAGACACGAGCTTATCCAGAAGATTCCTGACCTCTTCAATGCCTTCGCCGGTTGTGGAAGAAACCGCAACCACCGGAGCATTCTCTAAAAAACTGCCGGCAAAGTATTCGTTGATATCTTCTTGCACCAGATCAAGCCAGTCAGGTTCCACAAGGTCTTTTTTGGTGATGATTATGCATCCGGCCTTGACTCCTAACAGGCTGCATATTTCGAAATGTTCCCTTGTCTGCGGCATTATACCTTCATCAGCCGCGATCACGAATGCAACGAGATCAATGCCTGCCGCGCCTGCCACCATATTTTTGACAAAACGTTCATGTCCGGGCACATCTACGATTCCCAGCCGATGTCCGCATGGAAGATCAAGAAACGCAAAACCAAGCTCAATTGTGATGCCCCTCTCTTTCTCCTCTTTGAGCCGATCCGTGTCTATTCCGGTCAATGCGCGAACCAGGCTTGTCTTGCCATGATCAACATGACCGGCCGTGCCGAGAACAACTTCACGCATAGACTAACCCAGATAAACTGAAAATTTTTAAAGGTCCTGGATAAGTGCCTTAAAACATGTGGCACTGCGGGCGTCACATATAACCTCGGAGTTTTTCCGCCACTCATTTCGGTACCCCCTTGAGGGGTGCAAAAAACAAGAAAATTACCACTAAGGCACTAAAATTCTCCGTTCAAGTAAGGATTTGTTCTGCTCTCTTCCCCGATTGTGGATCGTGATCCGCCATAGCCATGGCCGGGCCAGACTATGGTCTCGGCCGGCAATGGCAGAAGGCGTTTCTTAAGGGATGTTAATAGTGTATTTGTATCCCCGCCTGGAAAATCGGTTCGACCGACAGCCCCGACAAAAAGTGTATCTCCTGTAAATAGATGAGGGGGCGAGTAGAGGCAGATGCCTCCCGGTGTATGCCCGGGAGTGAGAATAACTTCAAGGGAAACATTTCCGATTTTTATTGTATCGCCGTCCTTGACCTTGATATCAACCGGAGGTGATGGGGGAAGTCCAAGAGAAGAAAAAAATTGATCAATATCAGAACGTGCAAAAAAGTCAGCGTCCTCTTCGTGCATGACGATTGATGCGCCGGTGGCTGACTTTATCGCCCCGTTTCCACATACATGATCAGGATGTCCGTGGGTGTTGACGATGTATTTAACATCAATATTTTCATCTTTACACGCTTTGATCACGTCATCATCATTTCCGCCGGGATCGATAATAAGTCCCTTACGCGTTTCCTCGCAACAGACCAGATAGCAGCAGACCGCCATCATCCCGACCGTCATTTGTTTAACAAACATAATTATCTCCCTGATTCGCCAGAGGCGTGAAAGACCCCATATTACTTTAATGGCAGATCTTTTTAAAGCCCAAATCAAAACAAATTAAATGTATTCCATTAGTGGAAAATGGAGGGAAGGGGAGGCGTGATCGGTCACAGGGAGGAATTTTAAGGATGGATATTGTGATTCGTCAAATCAGACTATTTTATCCATTTTTTCAGCGCATCAATAATTTTATGTGCCTGGTCTTTACTGGAAATATTGAATTTGGACTGCTGCCTGTACTCCTCATTGATTTTTCGATATCGACGAATAGTAAAGCGGTCAGGCCCGTATTCATTTTTCTTCCTGTCCCATTGCCGATACCTGAAAATAATGGTGGTCCATGCTCCCCTGGACAGGATTTCCTTGTCCAGTTCTTTGACGACAACAATAGAGTCTTCTTCGTAGTTAATGGTTATTTCATTTAAATCAGCAGCCATGATATTCCTTTAAGGGGGGTATAAGGGTCTGGAAAGAAATAACTTGGATTTTCCGTTTCCGAACTGTATCACACCTTTAGCCGGTTTGACATCCCCGAAATCCTCACCGTAGCCCTGCTACGCTTGCGGTTTCGTGAATATCAAACCGACTAAATCTGCAACACATTTCGGATCGGAATTACCCAAGTTATTTCTTTCCAGACCCTAAGTACATTCACGAAAATATTTTCTAAGGTACTTCTAAGTAACAGTTTAGAGCCGAATATTTACTAAAAATATTATCCAAACAGTTGGTTAGACACGTTTTCTAAGATGAACGTCGAACATCGAACGTCCAACGTTGAACATCGAATCAGGAAGTCGCTTCGCTCCATCTGATTAATAAAAGGGGGTTGGTTTTAATTTCGGCCACAAGTCTTTCATTGGGCAAAGGTGGGCACAGCCCACCCTACAAAAAATACATATTTCCACCATGTTATTCTTAGTTCTCTTGTAGGGTGGGCTATGCCCACCGTTATAATGGCCGAAGTTAAAACCAACCCCAATAAAAGTACCATATTCAAAATTCGATGTTCATTTTTTTTTGTTTTTTGGTCTATAAAGCCTCCTGGTAGCTCACAACCCTGTTTCTGCCGCTCTCCTTTGCGCGGTACAAAGCCTTGTCAGCGCATTCAATTAATTTGTTTGCGTCTGAAATCTCGTGGTGCGGATAAGTTGCAACACCGATACTTATGGTCACCCGAAGCACCAGATCATCTTTTTTAAATTCTTTTTCCTCTACCGCGATTCTGAGCCTTTCGGCAAATGTATCTACGGCCTTGTTATCAGTATGACAAAGAAGGAGTGCAAACTCCTCGCCGCCGTAACGGGCGGAAAGGTCGGTGTCGCGCATGATTTCATAAATCACTTTGCCAAGAGTATTTAAAACCATGTCACCGGCCTGATGACCGTAGGTGTCATTAAATTTTTTAAAATAGTCAATATCAAATATGATACACGAGATATTTTCATGGTAACGGACAGCCTTTTGAAAATCTCTATGCACGGCATCCTGAAAAAACCTGTGGTTATAAAGCCCTGTCAGCCCGTCTCTGTTGGCGAGTTCCTGAAGCTGACGGTTCTTTTCCTGTAAATTTTCGTACAGTTCCTTGATCCGAAGATGGGTATTGACCCTTGCGATCAGCTCCCCTTTATCAAACGGCTTTCCGATGTAATCGGATGCTCCGATTTCAAGTCCTCTAACCTTGTCTGCGGGATCTGTCTTGGAAGTGACGATTATTACGGGAATATCAGCAGTTGCCTTGTTCTTTTTGATTTGCTCACAGACCTGATAACCATCCATCCCCGGCATAATCAAGTCCAGGAGAATCAGGTCCGGGTTGCGGGCTGAAGTTATATCAAGTCCTGACTCTCCATCCGAGGCCAGAAGCACATCATGGCCACGTGTTTTCAGGATGCTCTCTGCCACATGGGCCATTAATTTACTATCATCAATCACCAGGATTGTGGCCATGATCTATCCCTTCTGCAATTATGAATTACGTAATTCCTATGCTGAACGAACCCGAATAACATTGGCTATCCTTTCAGGCGATACTACTCTATTCACTGCATTCAGTTTAATTGCTGATTTAGGCATTCCAAAAACCATGCAGGACGCTTCATTTTGAGCAATAGTGTAAGCGCCCGACTTCTTCATGGCAGCCAGCCCCTCGGCGCCGTCGTTTCCCATTCCGGTCAGAATGACTCCTATAGATTCCTTTCCAGCATTTTCAGCAACAGAACGAAATAAAACATCAATAGGAAGAGCCCGGCCGGACAAACCTGACTCGTTATCAAGCCTGACCATGTAACCGGCTCCGTCCCGGATAACACGCATGTCTTTTCCGCCGCCGGGCGCAACCAGCACTACTCCGGGTTCCACTTCATTCATGTCAGAGGCATCTTTCACCACTATTGGAAGCTTGTCGTTCAATCGTTGAGTAAATGAGGCGGCATAACGGTGCGGAAGATGAATCATCACGAGAATTCCTTTTGTTGTAAAGTTAATCCCGCTGAGGATTTTCTCAATCACCCTGATCCCGCCTGTAGATGCTCCGATGGCAATAAGTTTTGGATGCTCTACTTCCTCGAATTTAAAAGATTTTGAAGGATGACATACCGGGAAATATCTCTGTATACGCGAACCGGCTGCCGCTTTGACTTTTGTGATAATTTCATTCCACAGGTCTCTGTCCCACCCCTTGCTGTCCGCCGGTTTTGTTACAAAATCGAATGCGCCTGCCTCCATGGCACGGATTGTCTGAATGCTGTTTGACTTGGTATAGGAACTTATCATGACCACCGGAATCTGATCGTAATTCATGAGACGCTTCAAGAACGTAATACCATCTATCCTCGGCATCTCGATATCCAGTGTGATAACGTCCGGTTTCCTTTTAAGAATAATGTCCCTGGCTTCAATGGGATCAGAGGCGATACCCAGGATTCCAATATCAGGCTCTGCCGAAAGTGCATCGGAAAGTAATTTCTGCATTACCTGGGAATCTTCTATTATCAGCACTTGTAATGATTTCATATTCAATCAAAAGATAATGGCAGTGGACTTAGATCTCCTGCTTGAAAATACCCGGGTCTTGTAACTCTTCTCTTCATCCAGGATACGCGGCTCATCAGAGACCTCAAAACTCTTGACAAGGACCCGGTCGGAATCGGAAAAAAAAATTATCTTTCTGCCGACCTGCCCTCCCACGGCCTCATTTTCGATGGGAATTTTCTCAAGCTTTAGATATTTTCTGGCAAAATTGATATTTGATGACGTAATAGAAACATCGCCTTCATTAAAATTGAGGACATTTCCTCCACCAAAGATTTTGGCCCCGAGATTACTCCTCCTTGCCCCCATTTTCAACAACTCGCCGATAAGAAGTTCCATGGCATACATTCCGTAACGCCCCATATTCGAGGTTAACAACTCATCAGGATGAAGCCGGCTCGGAAGAAGGAAGTGATTCATACCGCCGATTTTTCTCTTCTTGTCATAAATGCAGGTGGCTATGCAGGACCCGAGAATAGTGTACAGGACGTCACCTTCTGTGGACACGCAATATTCCCCTGCACGGAGCATGACAACTGTTTTTTTAAGTTTGCGGCTATAAAAACGTTTCATAGGTTCCGGGTTCCGGGTTCAAAGGTTCAGAGGTTTATTTGAGTAGAACCCTGATTCGTAATTTATAATTCCTACGCAGCCGTATCTTCAGCATCGTCCATAAGTTCAAGTTCCTCGGGACTCAACAGGCGGTCCATGTCCAGGAGGATAATCATCATGTCATCTCCCTTTTTCCCTACACCTTTCAGGAATTCTTTGCGAAGGCCGGGCGGCAGATATTCGGTTGTCTGGAAATCCTCCGAATGGATCTTAAGCACATCCGTGATTTCATCCACAATGACTCCCATTATCCTGCCCGAAAGTTCCACAACGATAATTACGTGAAACATCGTATATTCCACCGAAGGAAGACGAAATTTTTCCCTTAGGTCAAAGACCGGAAGTATAATCCCGCGCAAATTAATAATACCTTTTACAAACTCCTTCTCATGCGGTATCGGCGTGATATTCCGATAGCTCAGGACCTCCTTGATCTTGTTTATTTCGATCCCGTATATCTGCTCGTTAAGAGCAAAGACAACGTACTGATTTTCGTTCATTAATATTCCTCAAACCCTTCCTCAAACTCATTTTTCAACAAATCATTCTTTAAGTCAATTACAGATGTCTTGCCCATCAGATCCTTTCGCGGACTGGATAGCATTTTTTTAGACCGAAGATCCGTTTGTTCAGACAGTTTGAAGTTTTCGGTCTTTGCCGTATCTTCCTTAGGAATATCCTGATCACCAAGCATAAATACCTCTGTAATCTCCTGGAGATATTCCGTGTTCACACGTAATTTCTGGGTTTCCTGAGCAATTTCATCCACAAAACTGGCGTTCTTTTCATTTACCTCACAGATTTCCTGAGTGCCTCTGTTAATCTGGTCAATACCCGTGGCGCTTTCATCGCTCTTGACAGACACCTCGCCAAGGGCCTTGGACACTTCGCCTGATGTGGTCATGATTCTCTCAAAACTTTCCTGCAGCTCATCAACCCATTTTTTGGCCTTGGTCACAGTGCCCATGATCTCCTTGACCAGAGTCTGAATGTTTTTGGCTGAGGCCGAACTCTTCTTTGCAAGGCTTCTCACCTCGTTTGCAACCACTGCAAAGCCCCGGCCCTGCTCGCCGGCTCGCGCCGCCTCAACCGCCGCGTTTATAGAGAGCAGATTCGTCTGAAATGTAATCTCGTTAATAAGTTCCATCATTTCAACGATCTTCTGACTCGCGTCCGACATCTCTACCATTGCCTGGGCCGTTTTCCGCACCATCTCTCCGCCGTCCCTGGCCGTTGAAACAGCTTCCTTGGACATAGAATCCGCACGGCGTGTGGTCTCAAGGTTTTCCGAGGTGTTTTGAACAAGTTCAAGTAGAGTGCTGCTTATCTCTTCCATGGCCGCGGCCTGCTGCTGGGTCCGTTCGGAGAGATGCTGATTTGCATGGGATATCTGTGTTACTCCCTTTGTTACGGGAACGGTATTTTTCTTAACATTTGATATCAGCGAAACCACCTTGTCCAGTGTCTCGTTAAGACCGTCCGTCAAAAGATCCATAATGTCATTTTGGGCGGAAGATGTCGCCCTTCTGGTAAAATCACCCTGACTCACTCTTTCCATGATCCCGGAAAGTTCCCTGGCCTGCTCCTGCATCACGGTATTCGCCTCTTCCTCTTTCACATACGCCTCTTTGAGCATCTTCTCGGACCTGACCTCGGCAGTCAAGTCTCTGATAATCTCGAAAGCCCCGAGGACGTTGCCTCTGGAATCCTTGAGCGCGGCGTAACTCGACATTACCGGTATTTCACGCCCCTGAATATCCCTGATCGTGGTCCGCTGTCCAATAGTGGATTTACCCTCGGAAAGCGCGATTTTCAAAGAACAATCAGCACACCCCTCGCTCTGGAATATGTCGAAACAGAACATACCCAGACATTCATCCCTGCTCCTACCGATAATCCGGCATGCGGCGTCATTGATAAAGGTCACCTTCATTTCCGTATCCACCGTGAAAAAAGGCTCGGAAATACCCAGTTTCAAACTGATGGCGTATTCCATCCGGTCACGGATGCTTTGAATCATTTCATTAAAGTTGCTGTCCAGACGTCCAATGGAATCCTCGTACCCTTGATCATATACTTCGACATTCACGTCACCTGCAATGACCTGATCCGTTTTGTTTCTTAAAATCTGGATTCTTTTGCTCACCAGACGTGAAAACAAAAAGTTGATAAATACAATCAGTCCGACAAGGGCGATTATATTTTGAGTAATAAGCCTCCTGCCCGTGTCCCGGATAGCTGTAAGCACGTCTTTGACCGAATGCTTTATGACCATGGTGCCAAGCACTTTTCTGGTGGAACCGTGGCAATGATAACATGAGGCCTCGTTAAGGATAGGCAGGATTGTCACAAGAAACGGCTCGTCGCCGTCATTGTCCCTGTACGAGACATCAGGCATCCTGCCGGTTGCGAGCGCCCTGGCAAGCGCCTGACGCGATTCCTTTTCAAACAGAAACTCCTCCATGTTCCTGTCCTTGTTTGACGCGACCGAGGCATAAATAACCTTTGCATTAAAATCGGAAATAAAGACCTCCACGCCTTTCATATTCTCATCAATGCCTTTCAGCATCTCCCACACTGTTACCTCGTCCGCCACGGACATTGGAAACTTCATGGCGCTGTACGTACTTTCAAGCAGCCGATCCGAGGACTCGGCAGCCTCATCCAGGGCGGTTTTTTTGTTGAACTCCAGGCTCTGATAAAGACTGTAGCCAGAAAAAAGGCCCACAACCATAATTGTCAAGACCAAAAACTTGGTCCGCAAGCTGGACTTTTTCAAAATAGATTTAATTATAGTCATCAATCACCTCCGAACTCAGTGAGAACCCGCATAAATTATCGGCTTATAGTGAAAGGACTGCACGCGGTCCTCGGTGTGACATTTTTCACAGATATCCAGCTTGACCTCTCTTACGATCAGATCAGGGTCTCCTTCTTCCTCAACGTGCCGCATGCCGGGTCCGTGACAGACTTCGCATCCGGCATTTTTCAACTCCGGCGTCTGCTGTAAGCTCACAAATCCGCCCGGTTCACCGTGTCCTGTTGTATGGCAGTGATAGCAACCCTCTATTTCATCAGGAGTCAGACCTTTTTTCATTTTCTGCACGCTTTGATATGATTTGCTCTTCCTGGCATATTTTTGATATCTCTCATACTGGGTCTGGTGGCATGATTTACAGACATCCAAGCCTACGTATTTATTAATTGACTGATTTTGCGCCTCCGCGGTTACGGTAAAAAGAATCAGCAGAATAAAGCCTGAAAAAATCATATTTGCGAACTTCATGTCTCACTCCTTGATCTGGTGGTCGGATTCATATTAGTGCCTTAGCGGTAATTTTCTTGTTTTTTGCACCCCTCAAGGGGGTACTGAAATGAGTGGCAGAAAAACTTCGAAGTTATATGTGACGCCTGCGGTGCCGCATGTTTTAAGGCACTTATACCCCTCAGGGGGGTACTGAAAATAGTCCAGGACCTTTAAAAATTTCCAGTTTATCTGGGTTAGTTGTCTATGAGGGGTAGGTTTTAACTTCGGCCATTATAACGGTGGGCATAGCCCACCCTACAAGAGAACTAAGAATAACATGGTGGAAATATGTATTTTTTGTAGGGTGGGCTGTGCCCACCTTTGCCCAATGAAAGACTTG
>JAYEJK010000427.1:0-2113 GCA_034660535.1 Thermodesulfobacteriota bacterium
CTGGGCATGGAAATCGAAAAGATCATGGGCCGCGCCCCCCAGGACATAGAGGGCGCTTATTCAAACGGCAAATTCTATGTTGTGCAGACACGTCCCCAGGTTGGAATTATGAATGATGAATTATGAATGGGGAGTCAATTTCATTAACTTAAGGATTTACGCTCAATTAGTTTTTTCAAGTCCCCCTTTGCAAAAAAAAGGGGGGGGAACACGTTGCTTATGCCGAAAGTGTACAGTTGCTCTTAAATTAATGACATTGAGTGGGGAGTGATGAGTAAGGTTCAAAGGTTCAAGGTTTATTTGAATAGAAGAGAAAACCTCACAATTTTTGGAGACCATGCAGCATGGGCAAAAAGTCAACCGTTGTTCTCGGAGTAATCGGCGCGGATTGCCATGCCGTGGGCAACAAGATCCTGGATGCAGTGCTTACGGATGCAAAATTCGTCGTGGTGAATCTGGGTGTGATGGTGAGTCAGGAAGAATTCATTGACGCTGCAATCGAAACCAATGCACAGGCAATTTTGGTTTCTTCACTTTACGGGCATGGCGAGATCGACTGCGATGGGCTTCGCGACCACTGTACAGAGCGCGGTATCGAAGACGTAATTCTCTATGTCGGCGGAAATCTGGTTGTCGGAAAGAGTGACTATCGCAAGACAGAGAAAAAATTCAAGGCAATGGGGTATGATCGGGTTTTCCGTCCTGACTGCGACCTTAAGAAAGTAATGACGCAATTGAAAAAGGACATTACCAGGAGACGCAAAAATGCAAAGCGTGGTAAGCATTGACATAGGTTCGACTTACACCAAGGGAGCCTTATTAATTCCGGAAGAGAGCAAGCTCAAGATTGCCCGCGCTACCATCCATCCGACAACAGTGGATCGGCTTGCCGATGGGTTCGCTCAAGCGCTGTCCGATCTTGACCCACCTTCCGAAACCAAGATAACCTATTCATCTTCGGCAAAAGGCGGCCTGGCAATCACCTCAATCGGCATTGTCCCGGATCTCACGCTGAAGATGGCTCGCGAAGCCGCGGTTTCAGCCGGGGGACGGGTCAAAAATATATTTTCCTACAAACTCTCTTCCTCTGATATCAGCGAACTCATAAAGACGAAACCGGATGTTATTCTTCTGACCGGAGGCACGGACGGCGGAAACGAAGACTATCCGCTGCACAACGCACGAAAATTAGCCGAATCAAGTCTCAGTTGCCCTATTATCTATGCCGGCAATCGAAGCGTAGAGGACGAAGTGGCAGAGATTCTTCATGAGAAAACGCTCACGATTACTGAAAACGTCCTGCCTTCCATCGACCGTCCGAATCCGATTCCGGCCAAAGAGGCGATACGCGATGTCTTTTTAAAGGAGATTGTCAAGGGAAAGGGTCTGGACGAAGTGATGTCAATGGCCGGCGAACCGCCACGCCCAACGCCCCTGGCAATGCTTGAATTTGTGCAGTTGATTGCAGAGACCCGGCCGGATTTTGGTGATTTCTGTCTGATTGACATGGGTGGAGCCACAACTGATTTCTATTCAACAAATAAAGCTTTCGTAAAAGAGAGCGTCCTTTTCAAGGGCCTGCCTGAACCGCATTACAAACGAAGTGTGGAGGCTGATCTGGGTATGCGGGTTACGGCCCAATCCGCCATTGTCTCTGCTGATTCACTGATCCGGGAGATGGTGGAAACCGAGGGGTTGTCATATGACGAATTCAAAGCTTTCGTGGATCGGATAACAGAGAACACCTTCTATCTCCCCACTGACAAGAAAGAAAAACGCTTTGACTTCATTCTTGCCACGGCCTGCTTTACACTTGCGGTCATTCGCCATGCCGGGGTTCAGGAACGGATATTCAGCGTGGATGGTGAACGTCTGGTACAGTATGGCAAGGATTTACGCGAAATTAAAAAAATCATCGGTACAGGCGGATATCTCTCCCGATTTCGAGAAAATTTTTTCAAAGCGGATTCTAAAATCATAGACGACGATCGACGTCACCTTGTGCCCCGGCAATATACCTACTACGTGGACGCCGAGCATTATTTCCCCGTCCTGGCCAACGCATCATTGGTCTTTCCTGAAGCAGCCGTTGACTCAGCGATTAAAGGCCTTG
>JAYEJK010000427.1:2213-7720 GCA_034660535.1 Thermodesulfobacteriota bacterium
AAGAAACGGTTTTCGTCTGTCCTCTTAAAAGCCGACAAGGCTAAAAAGGTACTCTTACAGCCACGCGCAGGCGTGGCCCTTGTAAATGAACATATCAAGCTTCTCCGTTTCCTGGAACCGGATTGCGATCTGCTGCCGACAACGATTGACGCCTACACCCGGCAGAACCGTTACAAAGAGGCGCAAAAAGGTATTGAGAAATCCATTAAAGCCGGCCATTCGCTGTTGAACGGTTTCCCGGCTGTCAATCACGGCGTTGCTGAATGCCGCAGGGTTATTGAACAGACCGGAAGGCCGGTTGAAGTACGCCACGGAACGCCCGATGCCCGGCTTCTTGCCGAAATTTCCCTTGCAGCCGGCTTTACTTCCTATGAAGGCGGCGGCATTTCTTACAATATTCCCTATGCCAAAAAGATTCCCCTGGAAAAGTCCATCAGGGACTGGCAATACGTTGACCGCCTTGTCGGTATCTATGAAGAGGCCGGAGTCCGTATCAATCGCGAACCGTTCGGACCCCTGTCAGGGACACTGATTCCGCCGTTTATCAGTCATACCGTTGCAATAATCGAGGGACTCCTTGCCCTTAGGCAGGGTGTTCGTTCCATTACCATCGGCTATGGTCAGGCCGGCAACATGGTGCAGGATGTCGCTGCAATGCTCTCACTAAGGGAGTTGGCGGATGAGTACTTCCACAATGCCGGTTACGAAAAATACGAGCTGACGACCGTATTCCATCAGTGGATGGGCGGCTTCCCTGAAGATGAGGCAAAAGCATTCTCAGTAATTAGTTGGGGCGGCGCAGTTGCCGCATTGGCCAAGGTTACAAAAGTTATCGTCAAGACCCCGCATGAAGCCATGGGAATCCCCACAAAGGAAGCCAACCGCGAAGGCCTGAAGGCCACCGGCCAGATCGTCAACATGCTTGCCGACCAGATCATGCCGGATACGTTAAATATGCGTGACGAAATCGAAGTGATAGGCAAGGAAGTGCGTCAGGTAATGAACAAGGTATTAAAGCTCGGCAAAGGCGATATTGCCTCAGGCGCTGTCCGGGCGTTCGAAGCCGGCGTAATTGACGTTCCGTTTGCGCCGTCCATTCACAATAGGGGCAAGCTCCTGCCGATTCGCGACAACCTCGGGGCCATTCGTGTCTTCCAGCCTGGAAGCGTCCCACTGGACAAAACCATACTCGAATTTCACAATGAACAGGTTGCGGCACGCGCCTCTGCGGAAGGACGCAAGCCCTGCTTCCAGATGGTTATTGATGACATCTATGCAATCAGCAAAGGCAGGCTAGTAGGTCGGCCGCGCGGAAAAAATTTTAAGAAATGTAGATTATGAGAATTAAAAAAGCTCTTTTTTCATCCGGGATAACGGGTTTTTTCTTTGACGATCAACGTGCCGTCAAACAAGGATTCAGGCACGACGGTTTCACCTATGAAGGTGAGCCTGTCACCACCGGCTTTTCCAAGATCCGCCAGGCCGGTGAATCTATTTCCATCATGCTTGTACTGGAGAACGATGATGTGGCATTCGGCGATGCAGCCGCTGTGCAATATTCAGGCGCAGGCGGTCGTGATCCCCTTTTCCTTGCCGCAACATACCTGCCGTTTTTAAATGACAAAATTGCGCCGCTGATCGAGGGAGAGGAGCTGGACTCCTTTAAGAGACTCGCTGAGTGGATCGACATTCTGGAATTTGACGGCAAACGGATGCATACGGCCATTCGCTACGGCCTGAGCCAGGTCTTCCTGGATGCCGTCGCCAGGGCAGACAGAAAGCAGAAAACCGAAATATTGTGCAATGAATACAATCTGCCGCTCATCCTTGAACCCATACCTCTGTTCGGGCAGACCGGCGACAACCGTTATGAAGGCGTGGACAAGATGATCATCAAGCATGTCGATGTCCTACCGCATGGCCTTATCAACAACATTCCAGACAAACTCGGAGTCGATGGCGGGAAACTCCGGGAATACATTGATTGGCTTGCCGGCCGCATAAGACGCCTTCGTGTGGATTCCAGATACTGCCCGGACATCCACATCGACGTGTATGGCAATATCGGTGAAATCTTCGGCAATAACACGGATCGCGTGGCCGACTACGTGGCCTCTCTGGAAAAACATGCCATGGAGTTCAAACTCTACATCGAAGGTCCTGTTGATGTAGAGGCCAAGGAGCCCCAGATAGAGGCACTGTGCAAGATCAAGAACCGTCTCACATCCCTTGGCTCAGGCGTTGAAATTGTTGCTGACGAATGGTGCAATACCTTTGAGGACATCAAGGACTTCACGGATGCCGAGTGCTGCCACATGGTCCAGATCAAGACACCGGACCTGGGCAGTATTCACAACATCGTAGAGAGCATCCTCTACTGCAAATCGCACGGGATGCAGTCCTATCAGGGCGGAACCTGTAATGAGACCGACATCTCGGCCCGAACCTGTGCTCACGTAGCTCTGTCAGTCCGCCCCGATCGCATGCTGGCAAAACCAGGCATGGGATTTGATGAAGGGTACATGATAGTGCAAAACGAGATGAAACGTACGTTGACGCTGTTGAAAAACCGGACAAATTAAACCAGGTAAAAAGGTGAAAGCAAAGCACTCATTAAAAATCCTGTCCCCCACAGCGATTCTAGGATATGGTTTCCCTGAAGAATCCTTTATAAGGGGCATTGCCATGAAGCCGGATCTGATTGCTGTTGATGCAGGATCTGTTGACCCGGGCCCCTATTACCTCGGTTCAGGCGTCTCCTTTACAGACCCGAATGCTGTGAAACGCGATCTGACCTTTATGATTCGTGAAGGTCGCCGCTTAAACGTCCCGGTGATTGTCGGATCATGCGGCGGGTCCGGCGCATTGCCTCACCTTGAATGGACCCGTGAAATCGTTCTGGAAATCATCAACAAACTGCATGTGTCTGCCAGGATCGGATTAATCTATGCCGACATTGACAAACAAGATGTTGTAAACGCTATTCGAAACGGCCGGACCGAACCTCTTGCCGGGTTGCCGGAACTTACCGAAAAAACAGTCGAGGAGTCGGTGAATATCGTCGCTCAAATGGGCGTTGAGCCGTTCATTGCCGCGCTTGAAAAAAAATGCGATATCATCCTTGCGGGCCGGGCCTACGATCCGGCCGTGTTTGCCGCACTGCCCATCAAAGAGGGCTTTGATCCAGGGTTGGCAATACATATGGGCAAGATCCTTGAATGCGCAGCCATAGCCGCTGACCCAGGTTCAGGTTCCGACTGCGTGATGGGAATCCTTGAAAAGGATTCGTTCACCCTGGTTCCCTTAAGTGATGAACGGCGATTCACCGAAGAATCGACGGCTGCTCATTCGCTGTACGAAAAGGCCGACCCCTACTGCCTTCCAGGACCGGGCGGCTATCTCGACCTGCGCAATGTTACCTTTACCGAGGAGCAGGGCGGACGTGTCATGGTCAAAGGCAGCATGTTTGTACCGGCTGAAAAGCCGTGCGTCAAACTGGAGGCAGCGCGCAAGGTCGGCTACAGGACAGTCAGCATAGCAGGCACTCGCGACCCCATCATGATCAGTCAGATCGATGAGATTCTTGAAAACATCCTTGGCCGTGTCACACCAATGTTTGAGTCAGAGGGAATCAAGGGACGGCTTTATTTTCACATCTACGGCAAGGACGCGGTGATGGGGACACTGGAGCCGGTCAGGTCCATCACAAGCCATGAGATCGGAATTGTGATCGAGGCGGTAGCGCCGACCCAGGAACAGGCAAACAGCATATGCTCAGTTACTCGCTCAACCTTGCTCCATTATGGATATCCGGGCAGAATCGCCACTGCAGGGAACCTTGCGTTCCCATTTTCACCGTCAGACATCAAGGCAGGACCGGTCTATGAATTCTCCATCTATCATCTGATGGAAGTGATGGATCAATCCATATTCAAAACGAGTATTATTGAGCTATGAGAAAAATAACCGAAATCGCCAAAGTAATACGTTCCAAAAATTCCAGCCCTTTTGAATTGACTCTCGATATTATCCTTAAAAACCGTAAAGACTATGAAAAGCTAAAGGCCGGAAACGTGATCAACGCAAAGTTGATTGCCAAGGCGTATGAGATCCCGGTGGAAAGGATCAAAAAGGTGATCTACTTTGATCCGGCCAAGGCAATCAAAATTTCCATGGCAAGGATTATTCCGTCAGGCGCTCCCGGTGACACGGATGTCTATGGCGCCCAGCAGCACGGGCCGTTATTGGGGATCGAAATATAGCTTAATTAAGGATTGGGACGGATGACCGTTAAAATATGAATACCTGAGATCAGCTATTAATTTCTCCACGTGGATATTGACAATCTGCTCCATGGTCTCTGCCTCCTAGCCCGCTACCGGGGTTGATGTATTGTCTTCTTGAGTAACCATTACTTATGTTGAACTCAACATAAGTAATGGTTTTGCATACAAACATATGTCAAAAGGGATACATTATAAATATCTTAGGAGCGTGAAAGCTTTTCCAAAAAAAATTTATGCTCCTGTGCGTCTAAGAATATTTTTCTTCGTTCGTTTCCACGGCAAGTGACGTGATAATAAGCGCCTGGATATTGGATTCTTAAGGATCTGGCCATGATTTAATATTAGCAAAACAGGGTCATTTATCAATGAGAAAGATTTGACCCCATTTCCTTGGGGGATTTAGGGGGATTTGTTTATAGGTTGCCACCACTTATTGAGAAGTTACTCCATTTTTACAACAAGTACGATTATCTGTGACCAGCGGTAACAGGATGTTGGCTCCTCCCTCATAAATATTTTTTTCCCCCACCGAGCCGGCGCTTTTTAGGCCAAGTCATGTCGCAGGTCAAACCAAAGGATCACAAACCAAAGTCTCCGTTTGGCCTTACTTTGTAAATAATGCATCTTTAATTTGATTAATCCTCTTTCGCAGCTTCCTGTCCTTTGCCAGTTTCTTTTTTACTCGTTCAACTGCGCTTCCGGCAGGGCTGTATCCGGTCATGCCAAACTCCTGGCCAAGCACTATAAGGGTATCATTGCGCAATACCCGGCAGAGATAAATTGCAACATTTCTCGGTTCATTGCTTCTCCCGCGTTGCGCTGTAAGCAAGTCTTTCTCCACTATTCCATAAGCCAGGCAAACTTCTTTTTTTATTTCCCACAGGTTAGGAGCGAGTTGAACTGATTCCGGAACCTGAAGATGTTTTTTCTTTTCATAAAAAAATTCTTTGATCCAGGATATAAAACTTTCACTGCCCAACAGGGCAGGCCACTTCTTCCGTTCAAAAAAATCAAGGAGTTCATTTGAATCATCTTGTACCATAAACCGAATATATGCCTGTCTTCGCTTCTTATTGTCAGAGGCCAACATGGTAAGGATAAAATCTTTGTAAAGCCAAGCACAGTTCTTTGCCCTTGAAAGATAGCCTCGATGACTGCTCCAAACGTATTCATCCAAATTCCCGACCATTCCAGCCCTTAATGGATTTCGATGGATATATC
>JAYEJK010000428.1:0-7698 GCA_034660535.1 Thermodesulfobacteriota bacterium
TGAATCGGACCTGCTTTTTGGAATCCATGAAATGTTTTTTTGAAGAAAAAATGATGCTTTGATCCAATATTTTGTGTCTTCGCTGTTGCAGTAGTACAATATGTGGTGGCTGGCCGGGCAAACGTTTACCAGCCTGCTGGAGTTTATGCCCTTCAGAGGGTGTACAGCTGGGGCACCTGTGAACGATTACGAAAAGGATATGATTTTTCGGGTGCAATACAAAAAAGTGACACTATGGAGATAATGCAGTTTAGTACCTTAGTGGTAATTTTCTTGTTTTTTATACCCCTCAAGGGGGTACTGAAACGAGTGGCAAGAAATCAAAAAGGTGAAATATTTTTAAATAGTTACACGCAGCTGTTAAGGTACTTATACCCCTCAGGGGGGTACTGAACAGAGTCCAGGACCTTTAAAAAATTCCAGTTTATCTGGGTTAGCCATTGAATATACTGATTTAATGTCGAGGTCACCGGGAATGTCGAATAATGAAGGAAGGAAAATCTATTTGAATTCCCATTTAATGTTTTATCACTTTTTTGTATTGCACCCGATTTTTCCCGGCCGGGAGGCAAACGTTCTTGAGTTTTTTACTGTTTTAGTTTAATTTCTCCGATGGTCTGTGTGTCAGACTGGACAACCGTGTCAGAAAATGCATTAATTACAGGAGAAATTCAGGTGTCATCCAACCAGCAGGAATCCCAGCGTATATCTACCTTAAGGGAATCAATAGAGGCTATATTCATTGCCTTGATTGTGGCCCTGTTTATCAGAACGTTCGTGGTACAGGCCTTTAAGATACCGTCCGGTTCCATGATTCCCACGCTTTTGATCGGTGACCACATTCTTGTCAGCAAGTTTGTCTACGGCATCAAGAATCCAATTACCAGAAACACGTTGATCGCAATCGGCGAGCCTCAACGGAATGATGTAATAGTGTTTAAATATCCGGTCAATCCCAAACAGGACTTCATCAAAAGAGTAATAGGCGTTGCCGGAGACCGGATCGAGATACGGGACAAGCATGTATATGTGAACGGGAAGTTATTTGAAGTTAAGAACGCAATTCATCTTGACTCGAGAATCATAAGCGGAGATCTTCAGCCGCGTGATAACTTAGGCCCCATAATCGTCCCTGAAAACTCGGTGTTCGTGATGGGAGACAACAGGGACAACAGCCACGACAGCCGGTTTTGGAAATTTGTGGACCTGGACGAGGTCAAGGGCAAGGCATTTATTCTATATTGGTCATGGAACCGGGAAGATTTTTCAGTGCGGTGGGACCGTATCGGTGACAGGATTCACTAAGGGCTCAAGTAAAAATAAGTTGGACAATATTGCGCTCACAATCGGCCCCAAACGGCCTGAAGATGAGATGAAAGATGTACAAGTTATTTTTACTTGAGCCCTAAGGGTTCGCTTAAAAATAAATTTACATTTTAAGGTGTTGAGGCGCCCGCATGGCAAGGCGCGAGGAGGGCGAATAGCAGAGCTATTTAACCGACGAGCAACGCAGCCATGCGGGATGGATCGGCGCATTAAAATGTGAAGTTATTTTTGAGCGAGCCCTAAGAGGGATGCGATGGCAGCCAAGCAACGTTTTGACCATAAGCACATTCTCAGCATGGAGGATCTCTCCAAAGCTGATATCCGTCTGATTCTCCAAACTGCCGAGTCACTGAAAGAGATATCGGAGCGTTCCATTAAAAAGGTGCCCACGCTCCGCGGTAAAACCATAGTTAACTTTTTTTTTGAGCCAAGCACCAGAACCCGTATATCCTTTGAAATTGCCGCAAAACGGATGAGCGCCGATACTTTTAGCATCTCAGCCTCAACGAGTTCCATCCAGAAAGGGGAAACCCTGATCGACACGGCCAGAAATCTCATGGCCATGAATCCGGACGTAATTATAATCCGTCATTCCTGCGCAGGCGCCCCTGTAATGCTTGCGGATCATATCGAGGCCTCGGTTATCAATGCCGGGGACGGGATACACGAACATCCAACCCAGTGTCTATTGGACATGATGACGGTCAAGGGAAAAAAAGGAAAAATTGAAGGTCTGACTCTTGCGATTGTGGGCGACATCAGCCACAGCCGGGTTGCACATTCCAATATCATCGGATTTTCGAAAATGGGTGCAAAGGTCCGAGTGTGCGGTCCTGCCACCATGATTCCGATTGGGATTGAAGACATGGGGGCAGAGGTCTGCAGTTCGGTCGAGGAGGCAATTGACGGCGTAGACGTGGTGATGGTTTTGAGAATTCAGAAGGAACGGCAGAAAGATCCTCTGATCCCCTCGTTCAGAGAGTATTCCAGTTATTTTGGTGTCACGAAGCGCAATATCGGAGCGGCTAAACCGGATGCGATGATCATGCATCCAGGGCCGATGAATCGTGGAGTGGAATTGGATTCCGACCTGGCGGACGGATCACGTTCCGTGATTCTTGACCAGGTGACCAATGGTGTTGCCGTAAGAATGGCTTTATTATACCTGATCCTGGGAGGTGATTGATTATGACCGGCAGATCCCCCATGACGGGTTTTCAGAAAATGACAGGCCATGATGCATCTCTTGATACGCCTTTGCTTCTTGAAAACGGCAGAATTATTGATCCAGCGAACAGATTGGATGTGAAAGGTGACCTCCTTGTTGAAAATGGAAGGGTTTCATGGGTAATGCCGTCTGACAGGAAATCATCCACTGTGCCGGACGATACGCGTATTATCGATCTTGACGGCAAATGGATCCTGCCCGGTTTTATTGACATGCACGTGCATCTGCGGGAACCTGGCGAAGAGTATAAGGAGACTATTGAAAGCGGCACAAAAGCGGCTGCAGCAGGAGGTTTTTGCGCAGTGGCCTGCATGCCGAACACAATTCCTGTGAATGATTGTGATGCAGTGACTTCGTTTATCAAGGCCAGGGCGAGGACCGGTTATTGCCGTGTTTATCCTGTGGGCTCGATCAGCAAAGGCGGAAAGGGAGAGGTCCTGGCCGAATTCGGCGAAATGAGAGCAGCCGGCGCTGTTGCAGTCTCTGATGATGGACGTCCTGTCAGTGACAGTCAGTTGATGAGGAGGGCGCTTGAATACTGTGCCGACCATAATCTCCTGCTCATATCACATTCAGAAGAGCTGAGTTTAAGCCGGAACGGTGTTATGAACGAAGGCCTTGTTTCCACAAAAATGGGTCTGCGAGGTATTCCGAGATGCGCAGAGGAGGCCATGGTTTATCGCGACCTCTCTTTAGCTGAATTTACAAACCGTCCGGTTCATATTGCCCACGTAAGTACCAGGGAATCGGTGAGCCTGATACGAAGAGCCAAGGCAAGAGGCTGCCCGGTGACTGCCGAGACGGCCCCTCATTATTTCACGCTTACCGAGGATGCGGTAAAAGGATACAACACCAGGGCAAAGATGAATCCGCCTTTGAGAACGGCCGATGATGTGGAGGCAATCCGGGAAGGGCTTAAGGACGGAACGATTGACGCAATTGCAACAGATCATGCTCCGCACAGCGATTTTGAAAAGGACGTGGAGTTCGAATTTGCCGCAAACGGCATAATTGGACTGGAAACTGCGATACCGCTGGCTCTTGCTTTAGTGAGAGATGAAATATTCGACGTCACGAGGCTGGTCGAACTTTTATCCGTCAATCCGGCCCGGATTTTGGGTGTTGAAGGCGGTTCTTTAAGCTCCGGTTTAAGTGCCGATATAACGGTCATAGATCCGGATTCGGAGTTTGTTTATACCAAGGACATAGTGGTATCAAAAAGCAGGAATTCTCCGTTTTTTGGTCGTGAATTGAAGGGCAGGGCAGTCCTGACAATTGTTGGGGGGAGGACAACCTTTTTTGATGAAGAATTGCCGACAGGTTCCTAACCCTTAATATCAAGAAGGCTGCCCAGCATCTCATCTTGAATTTGAATTGTTTTAATATTGGCCTGGTAGAAGCGTCTGCTCAACATCATGTTGGGGAGTTCGTAGGAAAGGTCAACATTGGATTTTTCTACCAGGGTCTCACCTTCAGACGTCTGTTCGTAGACAAGTGGCCCGGGAGTCTCGATTCTCTTCACATTCGGCTTCACTCCCTGAGGTTTTGTATCCTCAAGAGTCACCCTGGTTTTTTTATATCCATCCGTATTGATGTTTGCCGTGTTATTCGCCGAGGACTCGGCTTTTTTCTGAAAACTATACAATCCGGTCAGCGCTGAGTATACTCCGGAGATCATTTTTGCAGCCTCCTTCTTGTCCGGTCTTCTGCAGGCCATTACCTGAAATTATGTCCGGGTGAAAGATCGGCAATTTCCACCTTATTTTTCTTGTCGGCATTTTTTTTAGAAACTTAAATTTTTTTTAAATATATTTAAAAAAAATTTTTTTGGCAGCAGGATTCGTTTATATTGAACCTTTAGATTTAGCCGTTACACATCATCCCTGCAAACCTGTTGGAAACAGCCACGATTATCCTTTTTCAGGAGATTTGTTATGAAGGAAGCTGATCTTTATGAGGTAACAGACCAGACAAAACATCTCGTTCAGTGTCATTTGTGCAATCATCACTGCTTGATAAAGGATGGCAGCCGGGGACGTTGCCTGGTGAGGGAAAACCAGGGCGGGAAACTTTTAAGCCTGGTATACGGCCGGCTCATCAGCGAAAACGTAGACCCGATCGAGAAAAAGCCGATTTTTCACCTGAAACCGGGGTCGCTTTCATATTCCATTGCCACCGTGGGTTGCAATTTTAAATGCCTGCACTGCCAGAATTACGAGATATCACAGTACCCGCGTATCCATTCAGGTAAGATTCCCGGGGCGATCCGTTCACCGGAATCAGTCGTAACCGCGGCCGCACAGCAGAATTGTCAAAGCATCAGCTATACTTATGTTGAACCTACGATTTTTTTTGAATTTGCATATGAGACCTCCCAACTGGCAAATGCTGCTGGAATAAAAAACGTATTTGTCAGTAACGGCTATACAAGTCCCGAGGCCACAAAAAAAATCGCTCCTTATCTCGATGCAAACAATATTGACCTGAAAGCATTCAGTGAAAAATTTTATCATGATGTGTGCGGGGCCAAACTTGCCCCTGTTCTGAAAACTATAAACCTTATGAAGGAACTGGGAGTGTGGGTGGAAGTAACGACCCTTATCATCCCCGGATGGAATGATTCAGACAAGGAACTTAAAAGTATTGCTGATTTTATTATGGGTATTGATTCCAGTATTCCATGGCATGTAACCAGATACTATCCTACCTATAAAATGACCGATCATCCGCCGACATCGGTGGACCACCTGCTCCGGGCACGTGAAATCGGACTGGATGCAGGTCTGAAATATGTCTATGCGGGAAATATTCCGGGCCAGGGCGGCGAAAACACCTATTGCCCGAGCTGTAAAAAGATTGTTATACAGCGGACCGGCTACCGGATCCATGCCGTAAACCTTGACAATGGCGCCTGCAGCTCCTGCGGCGAAATAATTGCCGGAATATTCTGATCCGGCTCCATTCAAATAAAAGTAAGTTACGAATACCCGACCTGGCGAGCAAATTCAAACACCTTTCTCGTGTGTTTATATGTCCTCGGGTTTTTGATGTGTCCGTTATGGCGACGACCGCATTGAATCGGTTCAGGAAATACCCGTTTTTAATCAGGTAGTTTGCAGCCCATCGCGCTGACCATTTGTAATCCAGAGCCTGCTCAACAGAGACCTCCGGGTTATAGCCCCGATGTATGTGGAACCAGCCCACAGCCTTTCCACGGTCGCCGTACAGATCCCTTCCAAGACGAGATTCCTGCATGGCCATACCGTAAAGAATTTCCCATTCAACGCCGGTTTCCGCCTCGGTCTGTTTAAGTATGGCGATCTTTTCCTGTTTTGTAAGGCAGCGACAGGGCCTTTTGAAAAACGGCGCCTTTTTTTGATCGGAAAGAACAATCATTTTATTCAGGCCATCATTATGATTCTCCTTTTCAATCCTCTTAATCGGGAAAATATGTTTTTTTTTTCTGTTGTTTTATAAGAGGTTGTTTTTATGTAGATGGGGAGGCCGAATATTTGGGGTTGGTTTTAATTTCGGCCACAAGTCTTTCATTGGGCAAAGGTGGGCACAGCCCACCCTACAAAAAATACATATTTCCACCATGTTATTCTTAGTTCTCTTGTAGGGTGGGCTATGCCCACCGTTATAATGGCCGAAGTTAAAACCAACCCCGAATATTTTTATCCATGTACTATGATATCAAAATAATTTATGTGTTTGCATGAAATTATCGGCGCTCTACTCCTGTTTCATTAAGAATCAGTTGATGAATCCTGGAATTTACGTTATAAAATATCCAAAATTCAAAAGCGCCCGTAGCTCAACGGATAGAGTGCCGGACTACGAATCCGTAGGTTGCAGGTTCGAATCCTGCCGGGCGCGCCAGTAAAATCAAGCACTTAGCTCGTTATGGGTTAGGTGCTTTTTATTGGAGTGATAGAGAAAAAGGAAAAATGGGACAGATTTATTTTTTGCATATTTTGTGAGGACGTAAAATTTTCTTCAGCAGTCTCAGTCTAGTATCTGATTACTTCATCGCGGGTCATAGCATATCGTATTTCTATCATTTTAATTTTATAATAACTCAAGTTTTTGACTTGTGTTAACAAGCTGAGTGTTTTTACCTTTCCCTCCTCTGAACGGTTACCATTTTCCCAAGATAGTAAATATTCGGCAACACTCCACAGGAAGGCGATCAGGCTGCCCAGCATACCTAAGTATAGCTGATCAGCCTGCTCACCTCCCTGTGAAGCGTTGCCAAACATTTACAGTTTGGTAGTTTTAGCTATTTTCCGGCATCAAGCCGAATATTTTCCCAAGATATCAGAAAGATCCTGCAATTTAACCGGCTTGGCAAGAAAATCGTCCATACCGGCTTCCAGGCATTTTTCTCGATCTCCTTTCATTATATGCATCGGGATTCGCCTAACCCAGATAAACTGGAATTTTTAAAGGTCCTGGACTATTTTCAGTACCCCCTTGAGGGGTATAAAAAACAAGAAAATTACCACTAAGGGCTCAAGTAAAAATAAATTTACATTTTCCAGTGTCGAGGTGCCCGGCATGGCAAGGCGCCTGTGATCGATTACGATTTTATCTTATCAAAAACTATGTTGCAAAGTGAAGGATTTTTGATGACGGCAGGATTTTAACAAGATAATTTTATAGGGCGAGGTATAATACGTGAAAATTTTTTGAATAGCCTTGGGATGAGTAACTCAGGTCGGGTTATGTTGCCATAAATCCTTTATATAATGACCAGCTTCCAATCAGAATAAATCCAATACCTGCCAATATAGACATATACTTAGCATTTATATACTGAGATAAAGCAGCGCCTAAAATTACACCTAAAGCTGAAGTTGAAATCAATGCTAAAGATGATCCGAAAAAGACGGTTATTTTGCTGACCTCTTTATCAGCAGCAAACAGCATTGTTGCAAGTTGAGTTTTGTCGCCCAGTTCCGCAACAAAAATTACAGCAAACACCGTAAATAAAAATTTGAGGTCCATTTTTTATTCCTTAGGGCTCAAGTAAAAATAACTTGTACATCTTCCATCTCATCTTCAGGCCGTTTTGGGCCGATTGTGAGGTTACAAAATCCTCAAATTAGCGCTGCTAGTCCTGCGGTTTTGTAACCTCACAA
>JAYEJK010000429.1:0-1847 GCA_034660535.1 Thermodesulfobacteriota bacterium
AAAATTTCCAGTTTATCCGGGTTAGCTGTTTTTCGGCATCAAGCCGAATATTTACTCAGATTCAAAATCCAGTTGATACATGATTATGGCGCTCTCGTCGGAAGTCATTATATCCATCCACCCGGAGCGCAGAACCAGTCCCACATACAATATGGCCTCAGGCCCGTCTGCGCTTGACTTTTCTCCCTCGGGCACGTCCGGAAGCCTCAACTGGCAGTCAGCCACATAACCGTCGATTTTCCGGGTCCGCCACAGTTCCGCAAGGCCTATCCCATTCCAGATCAATCCGTGAATTTCTCCACTTGGATATTCTTTAAATTTTTTCAAAATACGGGATGACGTGGACAGATTCTTGTTTACGATTACGTCCTGTATACCATCATTATTTATATCCTGGACCACGATTCTGGACGGCACGTATATCCTTTCCGCCTTCCCACTCATTGTCGGTCTGGTCTTGGATGGGCCGTGATCGCCGATATAACTTTTGGTTCCGCCGTAATGGTCATCGCTTTTCCAGAGGAGTTTGCCGCCCGGACGGTATACCCTCAAGCGATCGGAATCATCAATGGCCACAATCTCGGCCTGACCGTCGCCGTCAAGGTCGGCCATGGAAAAATTAAACAGATTGATCATCTTGGGTACTGAAAGCCGTGTCCCCAGCTCAAGATTACCATTGTTTACCGTTAACCTGAAGATGCCTGGCGCAACCCCCCCGCGACTGTCACCACGTTGACCGGCCAGGATCACACCCTCGCCCGGGACTGCAAGGGTCCTTATAAATCGTCGTGCGTCCTTGAACAAATATTCAAACTTTTCGTCCTGCCATTCAACACCAAACGAATTGGGTGAAAAATCGTCCGCGCAACTGATGTAGACCTCGTCTCTGCCGTTATTGTTCAGGTCGGCCAGGCTGACGCGGTGAATCACGTAGCGGGCAAGCACCGGGATGGCATGGAATTTTTCAAGCCTGTTACCTGTGCGGTGGTAAAAGTATATTTCCGTTTCTCCTGCAATTACCACGTCATCAACTCCGTCGCCGTCAATATCCCCAATGTCCATTGCCTGAAGAGATAATTTCAGGTTCTGCGTTTTTGTGAAACCCAGGGTTCCGGTAATCCCCGTGGGCCTGATAAACGGTGAAGAGCCATATCCGCCCTCGGGGGGATACATAAATGCCCGCTCAGGATGTGCGGTCGTATATGGAGAAACAGCCGCAGGACTTGCCGGCGCCTCGGTCCGGCCTAGTCTTGAAGCAGTCCGCTTATAGCTGAAGGTCTTTTCCGCAATATCCCAGGCCAGTTCGTCGATCGCCACAATGACATCGTCTTCTTTTGCCGCGGTGACATAAAAGTTTTCAGGCGGGTCGGATCCTGAAACGGAATAGACTTTTGCATCAAGGCTTACTCCACCGCCGAGGGCTGTAAGACTCCCGGCAACAACGTAGTCGGAATGAAGCCTGCGGCCGAATTCGACATATTCCTTAACACCGGAGATTTTGCCGAAACCGGCCAGAGCGCTGTCGACCATGCCTTTGTCTATCACTCTGATTCCTACGCTGCCTGCCAGTCTGCTTGACAGCATATCCCTGATTCCGCTGCTAAGATATGAGAGATCTTTATCGGCATGGACATCAAACGGCAGGAACGCTACACTGCGGGATTGGCCCAAGGCCGGGGTCATGGTGAAGAGCAGGACAATGCAGGACAAAATCAACCATGAGAACAATCTATATGGATAACGGAATTTTTTCATAACACGATTTCCTTGTTGTGATTTCTTGCTTCGATTCTTTTATCAAAACCAGATATAATACTTTAATAATCAGGGTGTCGGCAAGTCTTTTT
>JAYEJK010000429.1:1947-7697 GCA_034660535.1 Thermodesulfobacteriota bacterium
CCCATGGACGCCTTTCCGGACATACTCAAATCACTACGCTGGCAGGACCTGGCAGACATCCTGATCGTCTCATTCGTCATCTACAGGGTTATTCTGATAATTCAGGGGACACGCGCGGTCCAGATGCTCGCGGGTATTGCTTCCCTGACAATCGTTTATTTCGGCGCGCGGGAACTTGAACTGCTCACCCTTTACTGGTTGCTCGGCACTGTTTTAAGCTCTATTTTCCTGATAATCATTATTATATTTCAAAGTGATATCAGACGCGCGCTGACACAGTTCGGGCGGTCGCCTTTTGCCAAATCCCACGCTGAAACATTGCAGGCAATGGATGAAATCGTTAACGCCGCCGCGTACATGTCTGAACACGGGATTGGAAGCCTAATAGTCATTGAACGTGAGACGGGTCTCAAGAATTACCTGGAATCAGGTCATCCCATTGATGCCAGGCTGAGCAAGGATTTGCTTGTCAGCCTTTTTCTCACCAATTCGCCCTTGCATGACGGGGCCGCAGTGATCAGCAGGGGCCGGATCGCAACAGCCGGGTGCCTCATGCCGCTTACCCGTAACCCGTATATCAGCAAGCAACTCGGAACGCGCCACAGGGCCGCCATCGGTCTTTCCGAAGAAACCGATGCCGTGGTTGTTGTGGTCTCAGAGGAGACAAGACAGATATCCCTGGTCCAGCACGGCGCCATAACAAGGAATCTTGACAAGACTTCCTTAAAAAGCCGTCTCGACACAATTTTCGTACCAAAAGAATATCAGACCCAGTTATTATGGAAAAACTGGTTAAGCAGATCATAGACCGTTACTCACGGCCCAGGCTGCGGTCATGGCCGAAGAACTGGGCGCTCAAGCTCCTTTCTTTATTCTTTGCGCTCTTTCTGTGGTACTTTGTCGTCGGCGAGGACAAGGTGGACATGACCGTGCTTATTCCGGTCGAGATCGTGAACCTTCCGCACAACCTGGTCATCTCCAACCAATTCAAGAAAGAACTGGAAGTCACTGTAAGCGGTCCGCGGGGACTGATTCGGGGAATATCAAGTCAGGATGTCAGCCGGTCCGTGAATCTCTCCAAGGCAACGCCTGGAACCGAGGTTATTCACAATGAATTGGACTCTATCCGGTTTCCCAGGGGGATCAGGGTGTTGCGCATCCAACCGGCCAACATCATTTTACTCCTGGACAGGCTTATTCAGAAAGAGCTGACGATTAAATACATAACCAGAGGATCTCCGGCAAAAAACTACGAACTCGTCTCAATACTTCTTGATCCGCCTTCGATCACTCTTACAGGGCCTCAGGCTCTTCTAGGGAATGAAGATTTTTTGACAACCACCCCGATTGATATTTCCGGTCTGAACGGCCCCAGTCTGCGACAGGTCAGCCTGGACCTCAAATCTTCCATCGCGAACCTGATAGGCGAATCCGTGGTAACCGCCCGTGTAAGCATAAAGGAAAAAACTGCTAAAAAGAACATACCTTCAGTTCCAGTCAAGCCGACTCAGGCCGATGAGGGTTTCACTTACATTTTGTCCCCCCGGACGGTCAAGGTCCAGGCGGAACTCCCTTTAAGCACAATAAGGAATACTAAAAAACTGCAGACATTATTTAATGCCGAAGTCCAGGCCGGGAGCCTCTCCGTCGGCAGACACGAGTTGAAAGTAGAAATCAAACCTCTGGAACAGGGACGCGTTATGAAAATTTCACCCGAAAATGTAACCATAGAGGTTCGCGAATCAAAACCTCCGCTAAAACCTTAAACCTTAAACCTTATATCTATCAAATGGTGAATCTGAATGAGAAGACTTTTCGGTACTGACGGGGTTCGGGGTGTTGCCAACACATATCCCATGACAACCGAGATAGCCATGCAGATCGGGCGGGGGATTGCCTTTCTGATTAAAGATACGGGTCACCAGGGCCGAATTGTAATTGGAAAGGATACCCGGGTCTCGGGTTACATGATTGAAAACGCCCTTGCGGCCGGAATCTGCTCCATGGGTGTCAACGTCCTCCTGGTTGGTCCGCTGCCCACGCCGGGAATCGCGTTTATCACAACCAGCATGCGCGCTGATGCCGGGGTTGTTATTTCAGCGTCCCATAACCCTTTCCAGGATAACGGGATCAAGATATTTTCCAGTGACGGCTTCAAGCTGCCTGATAAGCAGGAGGCCGATATTGAAGATCTTATATTCTCACAGAAAATGGCGGCATTAAGGCCTGTTGCGGATGATGTGGGCAAGGCATTTAGAATAGACGACGCCAAAGGCCGTTATGTTGTGTTTTTAAAGAACACATTCCCGACAAAATACACCCTGGATGACTTTCACATCGTGCTCGACTGCGCCAACGGGGCCACCTACGGAGTAGCGCCGCACGTGTTCGAAGAACTGGGCGCCAGGGTAACTGCAATTGGAGTCACTCCGGATGGTAAAAACATAAATCACGAATGCGGGGCGCTTTATCCCCAGCTGATTGCGGAGAAGGTCCGGGCAACCGGCGCGGATCTGGGGATCGCTTTGGATGGAGACGGAGACCGGGTCATTATCTGTGATGAAAAGGGTGATGTCGTTGACGGCGACCACATCATGGCTATCTGCGCCGCAGACCTGATGTCAAGGAAAAAATTAAAAAAAAAGACCCTGGTTACAACCGTGATGAGCAACTTGGGCCTGGAAGTCGCGATGCAGCGTCTCGGCGCCAAAATGGTGCGCACAAAAGTGGGCGACCGTTATGTTGTTGAGGAAATGAGAAAGAATAAATACGGTTTCGGCGGTGAGCAGTCCGGCCATTTGATTTTCCTGGAACATAACACGACCGGCGACGGAATTCTCGCATCGCTTCAGATCCTCTCAATCATGATAAAACAACGAAAACCCCTCTCGGAACTTGCCTCCATAATGGAACCCTTTCCACAGGTGCTCAAAAATGTGAGGACCTCGAAAAGACTGGATATTAATCTTATCCCGGGCTTTCGGGATAGAATCGAAAGTCTTAAGCGGGAAATCGGAACAGACGGCAGGATTCTGGTGCGGCCATCCGGCACGGAACCGGTCATCCGGGTCATGGTGGAAGGGAAAGAATATGACATGATCAACGCAATGGCCGATGAACTGTGCGAAATCGTCAAAAAGGCGGATACATACTGAAACAACGGCTGGACAAACTGCTTTTGGCCCGAAATCTTGCGCCTTCAAGGCAAAAGGCCCAGGCATTGACCGCCGCAGGTCAGGTCTTTGTAAATGGCCGACTGGCGGACAAGGCCGGCGCCGCGTTCCCCCTGGACTGCCGGATTGAAGTCAAGGGGAAATCGTGTCCTTACGTCAGCAGGGGCGGTCTCAAACTGAAAAAGGGTCTGGAATTTTTCGGAATAAAACCGGTTGGCTATATATGCGCGGACATCGGGGCATCCACAGGTGGTTTCACAGACTGCCTGCTGCAGAATGGCGCGGCAAAGGTTTATTCGATTGATGTAGGATACGGCCAGCTTGACTGGAAACTGCGGCAGGATTCGCGGGTTGTAGTGATGGAACGAACAAACGCCCGGTATCTGGCGCCGGGCGACATCGATGATCCCCTTGATCTGGCGGTCATCGACGCGGCCTTTATATCTCTTGAATTGCTTATTCCCCCTCTATCGGCCTTTTTTATTGATCAGGTCTCTATTATTGCTCTTATCAAGCCGCAATTCGAGGCAGGCAGAGACAAGGTGGGAAAAGGAGGCGTGGTCAAGGACCCGGATGTGCATGAAGAAGTTATCAGGGATGTCTTAAGTTTTGCAAAAGCCCGGGGACTTAAAAGCAGAGGTGTCACATCATCCCCCATCCTTGGGCCGAAGGGCAACAAGGAATTTCTCGTTCACTTGATATCCGGCTAATCCATTTCAAAATCCACTTCACCCTCCACGGAATATGTCTTGCCGTTCCAATCAAAATCGTCCTGCTGCCAGTGGGAGAGTTTTTCCTTGGCATACTGCGTGACAATGCCTGACTCCACTACCAGGTCACAAAGGTCGCTGTCCAGATGTCCGTCCTTTACCATGAACCCGAGGATCCGCATGGATTCGGACAGGGTCTTTCCGGGTCTGTAAGGCCTGTCCACTGCAATCAGGGCCTCAAAGATGTCCGCTACGGCCAGTATCCTGCCTGCAAGAGGGATATTGTTTCCCGACAACCCGTCGGGATAACCGCTTCCGTCCAATTTTTCGTGATGCATGCCCGCGAACAAGGGAACATTGTGAAGTTTTTTTGGAAAGGGCAGCCGGCCCAGCATCTTGCTTGTAATAGTCACATGATTGTTAATGATCTCTCTTTCCTCGTTTGTAATCGTTCCCTTCCTGATCATGAGATTTTCCGCCTCATCTTCGCTAAGCAACGGCATGGTCTTGCCGTTCATGTCAAATGATAATTTGCTGAGTTCCCGGATCCTCTTTACACTCTCATCCGACAGGAATTCGCCGCCCATGTTTACGGATTCCAGGAATGCCATATATTCGTCAAGCTCCTGCTGATCTTTTTTGTCATCTTCAATGACGTCCATAGTCTGATCCAGAGCCTTCTGAAGCCTCCGTATCCGGGCATCCCTCTTCAGGATTTCCATACGGTAGCCGATAATTTCAATCCGGTCAAAAATGGTCTTAAGCTTTGTGGACTTGTCCACAATGTATTCCGGAGTAGTGATTTTTCCTATATCATGCATCCACGCGGCCATCCGAAGCTCTTCCGCCTCATCGGGGCTAAAATGGATATCTGCGAATTCGCCCTCATCGGTCTTCTGGATTGTCTTCACAATCCTCTCAGTCAACTCTGCAACGTTTAAAATGTGGCCTGCGGTATAGGGTGATTTCTCATCAATGGCGTCTGCAATGGATACGACAAAGGAATTCAAGAGATTCTCAAGCCCCTTGATAAGACGCATTTTTGTGATCGCAATGGCTGCCTGAGACGCAAGACTCGTGATCATCTCAATCTCGTACTCAGGAAATGTCACTACTTCTCCGCTTTTTCTATCCCTGGCATTGAGCAATTGAAGAACTCCGATCACCTCATCCTCGTGATCCAGCATGGGAATCACAAGCATTGATTTCGATCTGTAACCTGTGGTGGAATCAAATCCCTTGGTGCCTTGAAAATCGAAACCCTCTGCATCATAGACGTCAGGGATATTTTTGGTATCACAGACCAGCGCGCAGTGTGCGGAAACATTGGAGTGATTCTCATTGCCTTCCTTGTCCTTTAAGGGGACAGGGGGCCATGCAATATCTTCTCCTGTGCCGCCCATGCTGATGTTAAGAGTGTCATTTTGTACAATAGCAAAACTGAGAACGTCATTATTTTCGTCCTTGATGTAGAGAGTCCCTCCGTCCGCATTGGTGAAGTCTCTGGCATTGTTAACGATCATTTCAAGGAGTCGATCAAGGTCCTTTTCTCCGGACAGCGCGAGTCCGATCCTGATAAGCTCCTGAGTATGGGCAACCTGTTTTTCCGCAAAGGTACGGACATTCTGTACCATCTTTTCCAGCAATCTATCTATTGCGGGGTCCTTCTTCAACCCTGCGTCCAGCGCGTTGTCAACCATAACATTTCCTCATCCGAAATTTTTAGTGCCTTAGTGGTAATTTTTGGGGTTGGTTTTAATTTCGGCCACAAGTCTTTCATTGGGCAAAGGTGGGCACAGCCCACCCTACAAAAAATACATATTTCCACCATGTTATTCTTAGTTCTCTTGTAGGGTGGGCTATGCCC
>JAYEJK010000430.1:0-7689 GCA_034660535.1 Thermodesulfobacteriota bacterium
TGAGGTTACAAAACCGCAGGACCAGCAGCGCTGATTTGAGGATTTTGTAACCTCACAATCGGCCCAAAACGGCCTGAAGATGAGATGAAAGATGTACAAGTTATTTTTACTTGAGCCCTAAGTTAATGACATGATTAAACAGTTACCAATTGAATCTTATGAAAAATGCACAAGGAATTTTTTTGCAATTTTGGAAAAACTTCACCCACAAAGGGGTTACGACGGTATTAGCTGCAGAAAACAATTAACAAATAAAAAGGACAGGAGATGTTAAAATGACCGACAAACAAGCAGATCTGGCAGGACCTGGTATCGGCAATTATAAGGAGCTTGAAAAAATATTGCCTGACGACTACGAAGTATTGCTCACACCGAAAGAACGAATGATGGCGGTATATGCGGTAAAACACTATATAGAAGAAAACTTGTGCAAAGAGTTGAATCTCACCATGGTGCAGGTTCCATTAATCGTTGACCGTAATAGCGGGATGAATGACTTTCTTGATCGGGACGGTTCTCGTACCCCGATTGAGTTTCACATATCCAACGACTACGACAAGAATCCCATTGACGCACAGATTGTGCAGGCGGCCACTAAATGGAAACGCTATGCACTCAAGCAGTTCGGCTGTGAGGTCGAAGAGGGCATATGCACAGACATGAAAGCTATCCGGAAGGATTACTTTTTAGACCATGATCATTCCTGCTATGTAGACCAATGGGACTGGGAAAGGGTGATTACTCCCAAGGAGCGCACCTTGGACTACCTGAAGGAAACAGTAAGAACGCTGTGGAAAATAATCCATGGAGCCGGGCAGTATGCCAAGGAGCTTTTCCCTCAGCTCAATACGGAGAAATATCCCGACATTCCCAAAGAACTCACTTTCCTGCATGCCGAAGAAATCCTTGACATGTATCCGGACCTTCCGCGCAAAGAACGAGAAAACAAGATTCTTCAGAAGTACCCGGCTGTTTTCATTATCGGCATAGGCTGGGTTCTCAAGGACGGATACCCTCATGAAATGAGAGCCGCGGACTACGACGATTGGGTCACCGAGACAGTATCAGAGAAAGGAACCTCCATGCACGGGCTAAACGGGGACATTCTGGTCTGGAATCCGGTAACCAGGCGTCGCCATGAACTCACTTCCATGGGCATTCGGGTTACCAAGGAGACACTCAAACAACAACTGAAGATCTCAGGTCAACTTGATTTTCTGAATCTACCATACCATAAAATGATCCTGAACGATGAGATTCCTTTGAGTATAGGCGGCGGAATAGGTCAGTCTCGGACCTTTATGTATCTGCTGAGGACAGCACACCTTGGAGAGGTAAGTGTTACGGTGTGGCCGAAAATACTAAAAGATATTTGCAGGAAGAAAAACATACATGTACTGGAGTGAGACCGACGTAACCGATCTATAGAAGATTGTAGGTAATACTATTATCATGCTGTGGGAAAATATAAGGGAGATTTCATGCCCGCGCAAACCTCCGGCGACAAATCATCCCCAGGCTCAGGTCAGGATAGAAAAAATGGCGGTCTAGGGACCTTTCTTGGTGTTTTTACGCCGACTATCCTGACCATTCTCGGCGTTATCATGTACCTGCGCTTGGGTTGGGTAGTTGGGCAGGTCGGCATAATGGGCAGCTTGCTGATTGTGCTTCTGGCTAATTCCATCACTCTGGCAACCTCCCTTAGCCTTTCCGCAGTTGCTACGAATACCCGGGTCGGAGTCGGGGGAGCCTACTACATCATTTCCCGCAACCTCGGGCTTGAAATCGGTGGAGCCGTCGGCTTGCCCCTTTTTTTCTCCCAGGCGCTTTCGGTTACGCTTTACTCATTTGGTCTGGCTGAATCGCTTCGACTTGTCTGGCCTCAAATCCCTGTATCCCATGCGGCTTTTATTATAATTGTGCTGGTTGCACTTCTGGCTTTGCGTGGGGCAGGTGCCGCTCTAAAGGCTCAGATTCCGGTCATGGTAATGATAGTACTATCTCTCCTTGCCCTTGGTGCCGGGGTCTTAATAAACCCCGTAGCCGGTTCCCCATCGGCGGTTCCGCCGAGCGAATACGCCTCCTTCTGGGAGGTATTTGCCGTTTTTTTCCCTGCCGCAACCGGTATCATTGCCGGCTTGAGCCTTTCCGGAGATCTTGTCGACCCGCGCCGGGCGATTCCGCGCGGCACTCTGATTGCCACACTCATGGGATTAGCCGTCTATCTTACAGTGCCGGTACTTCTTTATCTTGGAGCTGAGCCCGCCACACTGAGAACTGATCCCCTGGTCTGGACACGCATCGCACTTTTTGGGCCCTGGCTTATAATTCCGGGATTGTGGGGAGCCATTTTTTCCTCTGCGGTAGGATCAATGCTCGGCGCTCCCCGCACCCTGCAGGCCCTTTCCCTCGACCGTCTGGCTCCCCGCTTTCTTGGAGGGCAAGGCAAGGCCGGCAAAGAACCTCTTTGGGGACTGTTTGTCACCCTGGCTCTGAGTCTGCTTGCCGTCTTTCTCGGAGACCTGAACACCGTGGCCACGGTTGTCACCATGTTTTTCCTAAGCGTATACGGCATAATCAATCTGGTTGCAGCCTTGGAACGTCTTTCCGGCAACCCTTCCTGGCGCCCCAGCCTGAACATCCATTGGGCAATCAGCTTACTGGGCTCTTCAGGCTGTTTTCTGGCAATGCTATTGATCCACTGGCCGTCTACCCTGGTCGCTTTTGCATTAGAATTCGGACTTTGGATCTGGTTTAAACATCATATTCGCAGTGGCTCCCTGGGTGATTTGCGCAGAGATATTTATGAGGCGATTATCCGCTGGGCACTTATCCGCTTATCCGATCGTCCCATGACTGCACGCAACTGGAGACCTCTTCTACTGGTTTTCGTCAGGGATATCGAACAGAGACTTGACTTGGTACGCTTTGCCTCCTGGTTTAGTCAAGATCGCGGTGTGGTTACCGTTTCAGAGCTTGTCGATGGGGATATTCTTGATGTTGATATGGATCTGACAGCCCGTCAGAAACACATCGAGGCCGTGCTGCACCGCGAGGGGATTCTTGCTTTCGGAGATGTAAACATCGCCTCGAGCGTAGAAAGGGGTATCCTGACCGTAGTTCAGGCAAATGGGATAGCCGGGCTTGAAAGCAACACCATACTGGTCGGTTTTCCTGACGATCTGGAACGGTTGACCATTTTTCTGCGCGTCCTTCGTCGGCTTCAGCGCCTGAACCGAAGTCTTATAATAGGCAAACTTGAGTCTCTGCGCCCGGCCAGGGAGGGAAAACCTCGTATAATTCACGTATGGTGGGGTGGGCTCAAACGAAACAGCGACCTGATGCTGCTTCTTGCCTATCTGCTCACATGTAATGCCGAATGGAGAGACGCTCGTATCCAAGTCCTCAGCCTGGCATCCAATGATATAATGAAAACACAAACAGAGGAGGCTCTGGCAAAGCTTATTCCCAAAATCCGCATTGAGGCCGATGTTAAAGTTATGAAGCTGACCGGAAAAGACAATGTATCGGATATTATTCGCCGAAAAAGTTTTGGGGCCGATGTTGTTTTTCTCGGACTTGCCATCCCTGACCCAGGAAAGGAAGAGGAGTATGCTCTCAGAATACAAAACATGGTGGATTGTCTGCCAACCTGTTTTCTGGTCCACAACGGCAGTCTGTTTATAGGCGACCTTGTCACGCCTGAGGAAGCTTCTCAGCCGGATGAAGGAACTCGCTCTGAAGGAGGGGATTGAACAACCCTCGGATTTGGATACGTGCAGGTTACGCCGCAATAGTTTGAAAAGACTAACTCTTTACCGAGATGATGGACATAATCGGGGAGCAAGGGGATCTTGCCTCCGCCTCCCGGACCATCGACGGCCAACGTGGGCACCGCCATTCCGGAGGTGTGGCCTATAAGCGATTTGATTATTTCTATCCCGGTTTCAACAGGCGTCCTGAAGTGATTTGTGCCGGTTGTGAGATCCGTCTGAAAAAGGTAGTAGGGCTTTACCCGGATCAAAAGAAGTTTGTGCATCAGGCGCCTAATGATGTCAGGAGTATCGTTCACCCCTTTAAGCAGGACTGTCTGGCAGCCGAGCGGAATACCTGCATCAGCAAGACGGCTGCATGCAAGCGCTGCTTCAGGCGTAATCTCATCAGGATGGTTGAAATGAGTGTTAATGTAAAGGGGGTGAAACCGCTTTAAAAGAGATGCGAGCCTGACTGTTACACGCATTGGAAATGTACATGGAACCCTGGTCCCGATACGGATTATTTCTATACTGGGAATCCTGCGAAGTGACGTAAGGAGTTCTAAAAGGTTGTTGTCATCAAGAAGGAGCGGGTCCCCGCCTGACACAAGCACATCCCTAATCTCAGGTGTTTTTCTTAAATAATCGAGACCAGCCTCGATTGTGTCCGGGGTGACACTCATCCGGGAAGTCCCCACCTTCCGTTTTCTAGTGCAGAACCGACAGTACATTGCGCACTGAGAAGCAACCATAAATAGCGCCCGGTCTGGGTATTTGTGGACAAGGTTCGGAACCGGGCTTAAATTCTCTTCATTAAGCGGATCTTCCATGCTTTCGGTGTCATTAAGCTCCTCTATATCCGGAATCGCCTGCCTCCAGATCGGATCCCCCTTCTCCCGAATCAAACTAAAATAATAGGGATTCACCCTCATCGGATAGAGAGAGACAACCTCTTCCAGTTCTGCCGGATCAATATTGAATTTATCCGCCAGTTGAGCAGGGTTTACAATACTTTTTTTCAGAGAGTTTCGCCAGCGCGTCATTTTGTTCAGCCGGGGACAGAATGATTTTCGCAAAAGACGCGAAAAAAATTCAGTCCCCTCAGTCCCAAATTCTATAACTTTTCAAACAAGCTCTAAGGCTGCCGGGACGCATGAACAAGAAGGTGTTCCCGGTAACTTCCGAAACGGGAGGAGAGACCTGTTTCCTGAAGGCGTTTCAAGTTTTCTTTGTACAATTCGGCCAGCCGGCCGGGGTCAAGACCCTTTAAGACATCATAATCAAGGACCTTGTCAAAGGTGTTCCCATACGGCTTTTCCCGAATTTCGGAGATCGAAAACTTGTCAGGCTGTCTATGAATCAAAGAACCTTCGGTCAGGACGAATTTGCCCCTGGAAAGTGCATGAATATTGGACCCGTTTCGGTCCAGAAAATCAAAGGTTAAAAAAAACTCTTCCTCTGTCTCGGTCGGAAAACCGAACATGATAAATACAAGGTTCATAATTCCGGCCCTGCCGGATTCCGCAAGAACCTCCTCCATGTCATGGACCTTGGTACCCTTCCGCATTAAATTCAACACACGCTGACTTGCCGATTCCACCCCCCACAGAAAGACCCGGCAACCGGATTGATGGATCTGTTTCAGAAGCCGGCTGTCAAACTTGGACACTGGTTTAGCATAGGCGCCGTAGTAGATACCCATATCCTCATCAATAAGTTTCCGGGCAAGTTCGCGGAAACGGTCCGAAGGGATCATTTCATCGTAAAGATAGAAATAGTCTGTCCGGTATCGTTCCTTAAGCGCCTTGATCCGGCGGATACATTCATCTATCTTAAGCGTGCGGAATTCAATATAGGTGTGGTGATGCGTGCAGAATGCGCATCTTGCCCAAGGGCATCCCCTGGAGGTGAGAAACGGAAGAACAACAACAGGATTTATGTAATTCGTTAAATCGAAGTCATCAAAATCAGGCTCAGGGATTTCATTCAGATCAGAAATCATCTCAACAGGATTAATCTGAACATTTCCGTCCTTCTGCCGGATCAGGTTGGGAATATTGGAAAAGTCGTTCGATCCAATGTTCTCACACAGGGCGTGGAGCGCAATCTCCCCTTCCCCGGGGATGAGATAATCGAATAATTGAGTCAGCCGAATAGAAAGTTCCTTTTTATCAATCCTGCAATCCCATTTCTCCACAAACACTCTTTCCGGATGAACCATCACTCCGAATTTGGCTCCGCCCAGAACAATCTTTGTCGTACACCTTTCCTTGATCAACTTGGCAAGAAGCGCGCCAAACACCATCTGATGATCAAAAAGGACCGAAATACCGGTCAAATCAGGATCAAACTCCAGGACCGGCTGGACAATTTCCTCAAACAGGGCCTTGATTTTATCTGAAATCGAAAGTCCGAACAACCACCTTTGCGCCATTTCGGACATAAAACCGTTAAATATGCTTTCAAAACTTTGAAAAATGGTTGCCCAATGGTGATAAAATTTGAGATCAGGACCGGTTCCGTCCCAAGACTTAAGGAACCGGACCGCTTCCTTGACTCTTGTTGCAGTGGTCTCCTCATCCCAGTTGTAGAGCCTGATTCCGACAACTCCATCCTGAACGGCCTTTAAGGCAGTGGAATAATAGGCAAGGTTAAGATCAAAATTTCTAACCTGGATCAGGGAACTCTTTTTTTTTAGATATGAAGCAAGAACGGCAGGTCCCAGTGGAGGGCTGGTAGGCCTGATGTATGGCGGTGTGATTATCGCACATTTCATATACTGTGAACCGACAACTGTGAACCGTTACTATAAAGTACCGGGATATATCACCCTACAATCCAGACGGCTACCTTTTCAGCTCTGGCCAGGACCCGATCAGAGACCCCCTTGAATATACCCTTGTTGATATTGCCCCCGCGGCGCCCCATAACTATGGTACCGAAATCATCAATCAGGGCCTGCCGGACAATCTGTCGAGCCGGACCAATACCTGTCCTGGTTTCAAGCCTGTGTATCCTCTCCCGAGGGAATCCGCTTTCTATGAGAATCTGCTCAGAGGCATGAAAAGGATCATCAAGCCGACAGGCATGTTTCTTACTCCATTCTTCCCCGAATTCATTAAAATATTCACTAGGATCACAATCTTGACTACGGGCGAATATGGCCTTTGAATGAAAAAGAGTGATCTCTGCATATGGATTATCCTTGAGAATAAAAGATAGATGATCCACAGCCTTAAGTGAATGAACCGTGCCGTCCACCGGGACCAGAAATTTCCTTGAGTCAACCTTTCCGTCAATGATCCAGACAGGGACATCATGGCATTTCTCAAGTACTGCGGCCGAAACGCTTCCCAAAAACATCTCCCCCACCGTGCCCAGTCCTCTCCGGCCGATAAGAACCGCGTCGACCAGTCCTTTCCTTGCCTCCCCCATAATCTCCGAGGCCACGCCCGAAGGTGACATTTTCACGTCCGAGGTTATACGGTCATGAGGTATTCCGTCCGCAACCAGTTTTTTTACCATTTTTTGCACGTTTTTTTTCGCCGCATTCAGCCGCGACCTGACTTCAGGCCCCAACATGTTCATTATTTCCTGTTCACTCATCCAACTGGAGGTCGAACGTTCGGAACTGTAGAACACAACGGACAGAAGATGAAACTTCACCTCATCGCTATCTGAAAAAAGATGGCTGATATACGAACAACTGTATGCAGAGTGGGTAGAGCCGTCAACAGGCACAAGTATGTTTCTTTCCATAATGATCTTCCTCGGTTATAAATTGATTCGAGCTGTGCAATTCAATGTCATTAGGGTCTGGAAAGAAATAACTTGGGTAATTCCGATCCGAAATGTGTTGCAGATTTAGTCGGTTTGATATTCACGAAACCGCAAGCGTAGCAGGGCTACGGTGAGGATTTCGGGGATGTCAAAC
>JAYEJK010000431.1:0-7675 GCA_034660535.1 Thermodesulfobacteriota bacterium
TTCTTTCCTCACTTTGCATTGACGTTTTTTGCACGGACAAACAAGTTTGTCCATGCCACCCATCAGGCAGTTACAAAAAATGGTGCAAGGCTTTCCTCCCCCAAATCCGTTATAATCAGAAAATTTCTGGTGTTTTTACTGTCAGTAAGCGCTGATTTTATCAAAAAAGGAGCATATGGTTTTTTGAATTCTTGTTCTGTCAGAAATCGCGAATGCACCCAATAAAATTATAATTTAGTTTGTTTTCAGTTAGTTATGAGCAGGAAAATGGCCTATGTAGAAGATTCAGGTTAAGGAATCTGCAAAATATAGGACCCCTCTGAACGGTTACACGCTAAAGCGTGTATGTTGTGAGTTGCTGGTGGCTTAAAATGATATTATCCACAATTCGTAATTCATAATTACTAATTCGTAATTTTCGGCTTTGTCGGCTTAGGCTATGACACTCCACATCTGACGCACCTTTTCGAAAATCGAGTCTCTGATCTCCCGCATGAAGTCGATTGATTTGCCGGACGGGTCGGGAAGGCCCCACTCCTCAAACTTCACTCCAGGGTAATGATGGCGCTGATCAGCGCATCCCACGGAAATCACCATATCGACAGGACGGCCGAATGAGGCCGACGCCTCTTCAAGTGATTTGGGGCGCAGCCATGCCATGTCTATTCCCTTTTCCATCATCACCTCTTCCATTATGGGATCTATTTTGGACCCTGGAGTGATTCCGGCTGTTTCAACCTCAAATTCGTCACCATAATAGAGCCTGGTAAATGCTCCCGCCATCTGGCTTTGGCAGATGTTTTCCCTGCCGACAAACAGCACTGTTTTCCCGGCAAGATACGGTGAGACGAGTTCAACGGCCAGTTTTCGCGCTTTATCCAGTGAGTCGGGACGGCTGTTGATTTCTCCTGCCTTATCCACCTGCCTTACCGTAATGGCGCCCGAGGGTTCAGCACCTGCCGCATAAAAGAAATACCTTGCTGAAAGCGTTGTGCCGTCAAAGAGATTTTTCCCTTTGGTGGCCCCGACAGCCAGGAGAACACCCTTGCGCCGTCTGCTACCCGGATCAGCCAGTTTGTGTATTGATGACCTCACCCACAGGGCCTGAGTGCGGTCAATAAGGGCCTTGAGTTGCGCGGTCGGCCCGTAGAAATAAATCGGGGTGGCCATCACGATGATGTCGGCGCGGCGAAGCAGGAAATAGATTTCCTGCATGTTGTCATCAATCGGGCAGTACCCCTTTTTTTCACAGACCCCGCAACCAAGACACGGTGTCACGCCTTCCCCGGCTACGTCAACAGTATGCGTTATGGCGCCGAGTCTTTTGACCTCTTCCATGAACGCGGACAGAAGAATGTCGGTATTTCCTTTGTTGCGGGGACTTCCCTGTAATCCTAGAACAAACATGGTTTGGATGCTTTTAAACGATTTTCACTATGGCTTTCTGAAAAAAATTTTTGAGGAAGCTCAAAAAGCAGTGATTGACATGACAAGTTATTGATCATTCCCAGCCGGTAATTTTACGGTAAAAGTCGTGCCTTTGCCCGGTTCGCTTTTAACGTTGATATCGCCTTTCTACCGACTCCTTGATCAGATCGCTTGCGTCATCACATATATAGTCAATTTTCAGTTTTTTCCTTCCAGACCCTTAAGCTGTGGATCAATGTCGTTGACTTACGGAAAATCCTGTTTGTCATTTCCGCGAAACATCATGCCCTTCGGGCAAAAACACAGAACAATTTATTTTTTCGTCATTCCGGCATGTAGTTAGCCGAAATCCAGGATTAGCGGTGTTCCGGGTTCCTGCTGACAACATGTCGGAATGACGGTGATCTAAATTTTATACGAACAAGCGAAATTTTATTTTTCCGATACATAGAAATAAAAGCCGCGCTATGAAAGGCGGATTTTTCAAGCCCGAACTTTCCCTTTATGAAGTATATGGCAAAAAAATAATTTAATGTCAACTCGACAGTTAAGAGTTCTTATGTTATTCCCGAGAAGGTGGGGACCCATTTTTCATAACATGTTGGAATTATTCTGGATTACTGCCTTGGCGGGAATGACATGAGAACTTTCGACTGTCGAGTTTTTTTCATACCGAGGCGGAACCCCAGAACCCGGAATCTCTGAACCCTGAACAGTCAAAGAATTTCCTTGACATTATTCCGTGTGCGGACGTAACATATCGGGATGTAACATATTATTTTATAAGTGATTTTTGAAACATGGCCAGGGGAGAAACATTATGAAGCCAAAAGAGAGGATGGCGATTCCGCGTCAGCCGGTTGTTGAGATGGCCCCGTCTGACCGTATTAAGAATTTTGATGAAGTTGTTTCCGGGTTTGATTACGAGACCGCGGTAAAGGAGGCCAATCGATGCCTTCAGTGCAAGAAGCCGGGATGCATAAAGGCATGTCCCATTCATAATGACATTCCACGATTTATAAAGCTTCTGCGGCAAGGGAAGATTGAGGAGGCATACTGGGTTGATCGAGAGACGACATCTCTCCCTGCCGTATGTTCCAGGGTGTGTCCCCATGAGTTCCAGTGTGAAGGCTCGTGCATAAGGGGGAAAAAGGGAGAGCCTGTGGCCATCGGGATGCTGGAACGTTTCCTTGTTGACTGGATGGTTGCAAACAACAAGAATATCATGACCCCATGCGCAGTAATGAAGAATAGAAAAGTGGCGATAATCGGTTCCGGTCCTGCGGGTATGACAACAGCCTATCATCTTGCGCATGAGGGCTATTCCTGTACCATTTTTGAAAGCCTGCCCGTGCTCGGCGGGATGCTGACAGTCGGTATCCCGGCCTATCGGCTGCCGCGCGACATAATTGCAGCCGAATTTGACGCCCTGGAAAACTGCGGTGTCGAGATTCATACCAATGTGACCATTGGCAGGGATAAGACAATTTCCGAGTTAAAAGAAGAAGGATTTGAGGCATTATTTATTGGAGTCGGCGCCCATAATAGCAGAAAACTCGGAATTGAAGGCGAGGACCTTGAGGGGGTTATGCAGGGAGTTGATTACCTTCGCAGGGTAAATATCGGGGAAAATCTGAACCTTGGTTCAAATGTAGTTGTGGTGGGCGGAGGCAATGTGGCAATTGATGTTGCCAGGACAGCGCTCAGGACAGGTTCCGATCAAGTATTCATCCTTTATCGCCGCACCAGGAAAGAGATGCCGGCGGCTGCAGTTGAGATTCATCATCTGGAAGAAGAGGGAGTCAGGATAGAGTTCCTGGCAGCCCCGGTCAAGATCCACGGAAAGGGGAACAGGATTTCCCAAATAGAATGTATCCGCATGAAACTCGGTGACTGCGATGCATCGGGCCGTTGCCGTCCCGTGCCCATTGACGGCTCGAATTTTATGATCCGGGCGGACGCAATCATTTCTGCAATCAGTCAGAATATTGATCATAAAGCCGACAAGGGAATTGATATAAAACTGACCAAATGGGGAACCTATGATGTGGATCCTGTAACACTCCGGACATCAGTGCCGTGGATATTTGCGGCAGGAGATGCCGTGGCTGGTCCGCAGACCGTTGCAAAGGCCGTTGCAGGCGCCAAAACGGCAGCCGAGTCGATAGCATGTTTTCTTGAAGGAAGAGATTTGAGGGCGGGACGCGAGCCCGAGCCCTGTTAATGGTTATGATAGCTCGGCACCCCTTGGGTGTGAGGTGAAATGACTGGATTTGGAATTTCGAAAGTTGTCAGTCTGACGGAGCCTCGGCATGACGGAGGCATGTCTGTTGAAAAGGCGATTAGCCTGAGAAGGTCGGTCAGGAAATTCAGCAGCGATCCACTGACGCTTGCCGACATTTCACAGCTTTTGTGGGCTGCCCAGGGTGTTACGTCTCCGGGTGGCTACAGGACCGCTCCGTCGGCCGGCGCGCTTTATCCTCTTGAGGTATATGCCGTGGTTGGAAACGTCCATGGCCTTTCTCCCGGAATATACAAATACCTGCCGCGTGATCATGCATTGCGCCGGATCGACGGCAATGACAGAAGAGATGAACTGTGCCGGGCGGCATTGGGTCAGACTTATATAAGAGATGCCGCGGTTGTGTTTGTGATCTGCGCGGTGAATGAACGGGTGACAGGGAAATACGGGGCGCGTGGAAACAGCTATGTGCTTATCGAAGTCGGCCACGTTGCGCAGAATATCTCTCTTCAGGCCGTTTCATTGCAGATAGAGAATGTTGTGGTAGGGGCCTTTCATGATCATGACGTGAAAAGAATCCTGAAAAGCGCTCCTGATGAAGATCCACTCTATATTGTGCCTGTAGGGCATGGGAGAGAGTGACGTAGAGAATGATGAATCTGGAATGATGAATGATGAATGATGAATGACTAAAGACTAATGACAATAAATTAAACTACCCACCCACTCACCTACCTGTCCACCCACCCATCCACTCAACCAATCAAATATTCCCTTTTTTGAAGATTTTTTCCCCGGGTATTTCCGGGTTAAAAGAGTCTCCAGGCTTTCGGGAATAAATTCAGAAGTGTCGGCATACTCGCTATAATTTGCAGCGCCAGTGGCTGCTATTCTTCTGTCTAGTCGCCGCGTAATGGTCCCCTCCCGGTATTGGGAGAACTTGACACCATACCTTTCATATAGTCTCTGCAAAATCAATCCGAAACCTGGATCCTTGTATTCGTTCATCGTTTCCACCACTGGCTACCAACTTAAAGCGGGACACTTTCCGCCATTCTGGCTCTATGGCAATTCCAAAATCAAAATCTGAGGAGGTAACTTTTCAAAAACTCAGGGTAAGATGTCTGGATTCCGGCTTTCGCCGGAATGACGGTTGGATGTAAATGTTCATCATTCATCACTCATCATTCCAAAACCCGTCATTCCAAAGGCTGCTGAGAAGAGCCTTTGGGTGTATGGATGAGTCGGGGAATTGAATATATCGGCCGCAGGCCCTGATTCCACTATTCGGCCGTTCTGCATTACCGCCACATCGTCTGCCAGTGTGCGGATTACCCTTAAATCGTGGGATATAAATAGATAGGTCATTTGGTATTTTTTCTGCAGATCCCGAAGCAGCCGGATGATCTGGGCCTGGATTGTCATGTCCAGTGCGCTTGTAGGCTCATCAAGCAAGAGAAGACCGGGCTTGAGGATGACCGCCCGTGCAATTGCAATCCTCTGCCGCTCTCCTCCCGAGAATTCATGGGGATAGCGGTCAACCGTTTCAGGATCAAGGCCCACCTCAAGAAGCGCCTGTTTCACGGCTTGGCGCCTTTCTTTTTTATTTTTCCCTTTTTCGTGAACCGTTAAACCCTCTTCAATTATCCGGCCGATTGTCAGGCGCGGAGAAAGTGATGAAAACGGGTCCTGAAATACGACTTGAAGTTCTCTTCGCAAAGGCCGCATTGACCTGTTATTCAGACCGAGCAGGTCACGGCTGTTATATATGATTTCACCCTTGCATCGGGTAAGCTTGAGAATACACATCCCAAGCGTACTTTTCCCTGAGCCTGATTCGCCGACGATTCCGCATGTCGTCCCTTTTCGAATGGTCAGATTCACATTGTCTACAGCCTTTACGTGGCCGGTCGTCCGTTTGAAGAAGCCGGTTCTGATCGGGAAGTAGCATTTCAGATCCCGTATCGTCAGGATCGGGTCACTTTCATTTTTAGGTTCAGGTTCACCTTTTGGCCGGCTTTCAAGAAGATGCACGGTATAAGGGTCTTCAGGCGATTCAAAAATTTGTCTTGTCTGTCCGCTTTCAACTATCTTGCCCTTATGCATGATGTAAACACGGTCTGCAATTTTTTTAACCATTACAAGATCATGGGTTATGAGGAACACGGCCATTCCCAGTTCTTTCTGAATATCTTTGATCAGTGAGAGAATCTGGGCCTGGATCGTAACGTCAAGAGCGGTGGTCGGTTCGTCTGCAATCAACAGGGCCGGGCTGCATGCCAGGGCCATGGCTATCATTACCCTTTGCCGCTGACCTCCTGAGAGCTGATGGGGAAGGGAACGAATCCGGGTGGACGCGTCGGAAATTCCGGTTCGGTCCAGGAGTTTCACGGCCATGGCTTCGGCTTCGGATTTTGAAAGTCCCTGGTGGATCATGAGTGGTTCAACGAGCTGTTGCATGACCGAATAAACAGGATTTAACGACGTCATGGGTTCCTGAAAGATCATGGCGATCCTGTTGCCTCTGATCTGCCGCATTCTGGTGTCGTCCACCTCAAGCAGGTCTTCTCCATTAAACAGAATTTGGCCTTTGGCGTAAAACGGCGTTATGCCTTGAAGAAGCCTTAAGACTGAGAGGGCCGTGACTGATTTCCCGGAACCTGATTCCCCTGCAAGCGCCACTGTGCTTCCTGCCTCAATATCAATCGACACATTGTGAAGCACTTTTGTGATCCCGTTTTCCGAATCAAAATGGGCGGACAGGTCTTTTATCTCAAGAAGCATGGGAAATCAAACCTTCCTTGGGTCAAGAGTTTCTCGCAGGGCCTCGCCGATGAAGATCAGAAGAATGAGCGTTCCTACAAGTACAATGAATGTGCCTAAAGAAAGCCACCACGCCTCAATGTTGTTTTTGCCCTGTGCCAGAAGTTCTCCAAGGCTGGGAGTAGTCGGCGGGACACCCAGACCTAAGAAATCAAGGCTGGTCAGGGCCAGTATTGCACCCGACATCCGGAATGGAAGGAAGGTAATCACAGGCGTCATCCCGTTCGGCAACAGATGCTTGAACATGATTTTGGTGTTGCTCACGCCAAGCGCCCTGGCCGCCTTCACGTAGTCGAGATTCCTGCCTTTCAGGAATTCGGCCCTGACATAGTCTGAGAGTCCCATCCATCCGAACATTGACAGGAGTATGAGAAGCAGAAGTATGCTGGGCTTGAAAATGGAGGAAAAGATAATGAGAAGGTACAGCTCGGGCATGGCGCTCCATATCTCAATAAAGCGCTGAAATACGAGATCTGTTTTGCCTCCGAAATAGCCCTGGATTGCCCCGGCAAGAATCCCGACACCGGTTCCCACGAATGTGAGCGCAAATCCGAAAAGAACAGAAAGCCTGAAACCGTAGATAAGCCGCGCAAGCACGTCACGGCCTCGATCATCCGTGCCCATGAGGTTGATTCCCGTGGGAGGAGAGGGCACCGGCACGGAAAGGTCCGGGTTTATCGAGTCATAACTATGCGGGTTTGGCGGAAAGACCAGCCAGTTGCCGTTAGAGGTGATTTTTTCAAGGATGTATGGATCCCGGTAATCGGTCTCTGTGTCAAAATCGCCGCCAAACGTGGTTTCAGGATAAGATCTAATGATCGGAACGTAGTAATTTTCCTCAAATTTTACCAGAAAGGGTTTGTCATTGCTGACAACCTCGGCAAAGAGGCAGACAATGAATATGACGGAAAATATGATAAGACTGTAATAACCTCTCCTGTTGGATTTATATTTGGCCCACCGCCTCTTTAACAAGCTGTTGTCCCCCATTATTACTCATCACTCATCATTCAAATGACCTTACCAGAAACCTGTCATCTGTTCAAACAAATGTTTGCATTAACAGATTGACAATTTTTGATCCATATGCGTATAAAATATGGTAACAACTCAGGTGAATAGGTTGAAGGTGGAAGGATGATCATATTAAGCGGAAGATGCTTTTTAATTGCGGCATCTGAG
>JAYEJK010000432.1:0-1783 GCA_034660535.1 Thermodesulfobacteriota bacterium
TAATATTCAAAGATTTGTACGGAAGCGAAACTGACCACAACTGCAAGCCATTATACATTCAACACGATTTTCCGCAAGTTATGTAGTAGAAGATCCGGACGCTTGGTATATTATGACTATTCTGGTATTCTGGGGATATCCATATCCATTTTCTGTTTTTTGGGTCTGCCGCCTTTTTGTGGTGTCAGTCCAATGAAAGATTCAAAATCTCTGATTTTACGATCTACCGGAATTTGATTGATCGGCTTGATGGGGACCGAGGGGACTGAACAAAGGGGCACACAAAAGGGGTCATTAAGTCGAAGATGCTCACAATCCTGGACATTGCAAATGTTTTTAAAAAATTCTGGCCCTATATGGTCACGGTTTTTACCTTTGGAGCAATGATATGGACGGCCGGACACGTGATTCTAAAGAGGAGGGATACTAAAGCTGCTACAGGATGGGTTGGTCTCATCTTTTTCTCTCCTTTGCTGGGAGTATGCTTGTATTGGCTTTTCGGGATCAACAGGATACAGCGTCGCGCCCGTACAAAATTGGCTGAAAAAGAAATTATTTCTCTTCCGGAGTGTGATGCGGCGGTATCACCAATCGAAGTTGGAGAAAGACTCGGGGGAGAAAAATCCGGTCTTGCAATGTTATGTCAACTCACCGAGAAAGTGACCAGACAGCCGCTTATGGAAGGAAATCAGATCGTGCCTCTGGTGAATGGTGACAAAGCTTATCCTGAAATGCTTTCAGCCGTTCAAAAAGCACAATGCTCAATATCTTTATGTAGTTATATTTTTGAGAATGATGCATGGGGGGAAAATTTCAGACGGGAACTAAGCAGAGCAGTAAACCGAGGAATAGAGGTTCGGGTGCTGGTTGATGCGGTCGGCGCCCGTTATTCTTTCCCTTCTATCGTGAAAGGACTTCGAAAAGACGGCATTCGTGCGGCCAATTTCATGCAAACGATGCTTCCATGGCGCTTTCGTTATCATAACCTCAGGAATCATCGTAAAATTCTTGTAATAGACGGGGAGTTGGGCTTCACGGGGGGTATGAACATTCGAGCAGGCAATGTCCTTAACGACAATCCTGTTAATCCGGTGCAGGATGTGCACTTCCGCATTAAAGGACCGGTAGTGGCTGAGTTACAACGTACATTTGCGGAAGATTGGGCCTTTACTGCCGGAGAGAAACTCGACGGGCCGATTTGGTACCCTCGCCGGCAATATTACGGCAACACTATAGCCCGTGGAATCTCAGATGGCCCTGACGAAGATTTTGACAAGCTTCGCCTTGTAATATTAGGGGCATTAGCATCAGCTCGTTCATCCATCCGTATAGCGACCCCTTACTTTCTCCCGGATAATGAATTGGCGGCAGGCCTTCGAATTGCCGCACTTCGTGGTGTGGATGTGCAAATTATACTTCCTGGAATCAGCAACTTACGTATGGTTAAATGGGCATCAACCGCCGGGCTTGAAGAACTCGTTGCATCGGGTTGTCGTGTTTTTTTTACACAACCTCCTTTTGATCATTCAAAGTTGGTAATTGTTGATGATGGGTGGGTTTTACTGGGTTCAGCAAACTGGGATCCTCGGAGCCTCGCTCTTAACTTTGAATTCAATGTTGAATGCTATGATACGCATCTGGCGCAGAACATGAGTGAATTGCTGGAGCATAAACTGTCCAGCGCTCAAGATGTTACAATTGAAAGTCTTAAAAACAGATCTTTTTGGGAACACTTGCGAAATAATTTTTTTCGGCTTTTTTCACCGTATCTTTAATATCTAAC
>JAYEJK010000433.1:0-7649 GCA_034660535.1 Thermodesulfobacteriota bacterium
GGGCATAGCCCACCCTACAAGAGAACTAAGAATAACATGGTGGAAATATGTATTTTTTGTAGGGTGGGCTGTGCCCACCTTTGCCCAATGAAAGACTTGTGGCCGAAATTAAAACCAACCCCAAAATAGGTTACAAAACACATTATGGCCAGGGCACAAAGACATTATATTCCTGAGCAAATATGGCACCTAACCCACAGATGCCATAAACGAGAGTTTTTAAGAAGGGGACGTCCTTAAATAAGTAAATAACTATTCAATCCATTAGCAGTTATTTACTTATTTAAGGACGTCCCCAAAGTTCTCTGAATTTGACTCTTGGCTTAATGCCCTTAAAGACCGCACGACCCGCCTCCGGTTGAGCCGCCGTCTTGACAAAGCTCAGCGCGGCAACCTTGGCGACGTTAAGCCGGTTGGCAACGGCGTATGTGAAATGAGGGAGCACTTTGGCCCTGGCTGGCGAATGTACTACGTCAAGCGCGGTGACACCTTGGTCGTTATGCTCGGAGGCGGAGATAAGGGGTCTCAAGAAGCTGATATCGCAAAAGCCAAACAACGCGAAACCACGCTGGAGGATTGAACCATGATTCGGAAAATACGTATTACTGATCTGCCTGAATTTGACATGGCCAGCCAATTAAAAAATGAAGAAGACATCGCCGCCTATGTGACCATGGTCATTGAGGAAGGCGATGCCGCTGAGCTTGCCCATGCACTAGGAGTCGCCGCCAAGGCACGCGGAATGAGCGAAATTGCGCAGGCCACAGGTATTACAAGAGAAGCGCTGTACAAGGCGCTCAAGCCAAATGCCAAACCACGATTTGACACTATAAACCGAGTGTGTGCCGCCCTTGGCGTTCGCTTGGTGGCACAACCTGTTCGCTCGCATTGAGTTAACATGAGTAAACAGACTTACGGAAGGTTAGTGACGAAGGTTAACGGGGTTAACGGGTTATAACGGGGTCGGACCACGCTAATCACTTGAAATCGCAGTAAATATGTGTCAGAAAAGGTCAAAAACAGTCTTAAAAGCCCCATTTTTCACCCGAAATGGGGCTTTTGCGGAGAAAGATATTTTCATGCAAAAACACTTGATGCAATTGATGATTATCTTTCTAAAAAACATACCGTAAAAGCACACATTGACGTTGAGATAGTAAGCTTTAGCCAAGCAGTAGCATAACCATCTGCCGCACTTGACCGCAGAAGCCGTGTCGCTTTAGATTAGTTGTCGCTTTAGATTAGTTGTTGTTTTACGACAGTTCATCACTTTTTGATAGTTTTTTGGATAGCGTCTGCGTCAAGTGAGCAGTACGAACCTCGCCAAAAAGAACAATGTCATGGATATAGAAAATATAATCAACGCTATTCGGAATAGCCGGGTAAGAATAACCGACCATGCTGATGAAGAAGCGGTCGATGACGGCCTGACGTTCGAAGAAATATATTTTTCGGTCATTCATGGCGAAGTTATTGAGGATTATCAAAACGATAAACCGTATCCAAGCTGTTTGATTTTAGGTAATAATTTCTCAGGTGAGCCAATCCATAGCGTTTGGGCTTATAATCCGGAAAATTTTTGGGCAGTATTAATCACAGTCTATCGGCCAGATCCAGAACGTTGGATTGACTGGAAAGTGAGGATGAAGAGATGAAGCCATTTGAAAAGTGCCCAGTATGTGGCGGTGAGTTAGAAACTAAGCAAGTAGAAAAGCTACTTAGAGGAGGAGGTAATACAGTTTCTATGAAAGTTTCTGCTGAAGTTTGCCTCCATTGTGGTGAAAGGCTATATGCCGAGGATGTAGTTAGATCATTTGAGGAAATGCGCAGGAAATTACAAAGGCAGGAATTTTCTCACTTTCGAAGTCTAGGTCAATCATTTACTGTTGCCGAAGATTGGCCTAACAAAGCCATCCAGCCGACCGCTTAACCCGCCGCTTCCGCTTTGGGTTAAGCGGCGGCCGATGGCAAGCGTTATGTTTTGAATAATCTAATGAGCAAAATTCAAGAAACAAAATTTGGGACGGTGGTTGTTAATGGAATTCAACAACAATGGGAGAATGGGGACATTCCATGTAACTTCTCAATAAATGGTGGTAGCAAAAATTGAATATTCTTTCTGGATTCCGGCTAACTGCATGCCGGAATGACGGACTTGGAGCTTGGATTGTCATTCCCGCATGTCTTTAGCGGGAATCCAGGACTTTGGCCACCACTTATTGAGAACTTGCCATTCCATTTGTAAATAAGTAACTCAAAAGGAGGCACCTCTGAACGGTTACAATTTTTTTCATTGGTTAAAGGCCTATATATTTTTTAAATATTCGATAGATAAAAAAAATCAGACTAAATCTTCAGGATTTTCAGCACAATTATTCCCAGTTCATAGAGCATATACAACGGCACTCCCATTAAAAGCATATTTACTACATCCGGCGTTGGTGTCAGCATGGCGGCGACTATGCTGATTACAAGGAGTGCATAACGGCGGTTTTTCTCGAATGTCTTCCTGGGGCAGATTCCTACCTTTGCCCCGAATACCATGAAGATCGGCAGCTCAAATATAAATCCGAATGCAAGTACGAACATGGTTACAAATGTGACGAATTTGCCCACTGAAATAATGGGCTTTAACTGTTCAGACTGAAATCCGAGCAGGAATTTCACTCCAAAGGGCAGTGTGACAATGGAACAGAAAGAGACGCCCGCGTAAAACAGACAGCAGGTGAAGAATGCAAACCAGATCCTGTTTTGAACCGTGAGACCAAATGGTTTTGCAAGCGCTTTCCACAACGTGAAAATGAAAAGGGGCATCAGAACAAATGCGGTAACGAAAAATGCAATTTTGACATGAGCAATAAAGGGCTCAGTGACGGAAAAGAAGGAAAGTTTCTGGCCCAGGTGGGCCTGCATAATTTGCAGAAGGTCAGGGGAGATGAAATAAAACCCAATCGCGCCTCCGATCAGGCTGCCGAGTAGAAAGAGAGCGGTTTTTCTCAGTTCCAGGATAAAACTGACAAAACGGTTTTTTGATTCCAAGACCTGATAAAACCTCAATATGTTAGGAACAGAGAGGAAATAAATTGAACCAAATTACGCTCAGCTTTAGGTTGGATTTGGTCGGCTTGATTGAGCAAAACCGCAGGCGTAGCAGGGCTACGTTGAGGATTTTGCGATTGAAAGCCGGCCGAAGATGGCCTGAAGATGAGATGAAATTTGGTTCAATTTATTTACGACCTGTTCCTTAGCTGGTACTACAGGAGATTTTCCCGTATAAATTCTATTCCGTTTCGAAACAGCGCCACTCCCTGACCTTCTTCAGGAAGTTCTTCCCTGGTCCAGCGGGGATGATTGGTCCTGTGTAGAAATGCCTCGGGGTGCGGCATTAGGCCGAATATCCGGCCGGTGGAGTCACAGATCCCGGCAATGGCTGCCGGTGAACCGTTGGGGTTGTGCGGATAGTCCTGTGTCGGCCTGCCTGTTTCAGGATTTGCGTATTGGAGGGCAACAAGGTTTTCGTCCTGAATTCGGGTAAGTGTCTGGTCATCTTTTGAAACGAATTTACCTTCACCATGTCTGACCGGATAATATAAACCGGGAAGATTTTTTGTAAAAACACAGGGACATTTTTCGTTTACGCAAAGCTCCACCCAACGGTCTTCAAACTTGCCGGAATCGTTGTAAGTAAGGCTTACGATGCGCTGGTCATAGCTTTTGTCGAAGCCGGGTAAAAGCCCCATTTTTACCAGGAGTTGAAAGCCGTTGCACACTCCGAGGATCAATTTGCCGTGCTTGATAAATCTCACAATCTGGTCAAGAAATCTTTCGTTTGTACCCTTGATTACGGAATACTTCATTCTGTGAGCGCCGGCCTGACCGGCCCCCAGGTCATCACCGTCCAGAAAACCGCCCGGCAGATTAAGGAAATGATAGTCGTCCAGGGAATATTCACCATGCAGGAGTTCGGCCATGTGGGCAATATCCACTTGTTCCGCACCCCCCAGTTTGCATGCATGGGCCATTTCCATTTCACAGTTTGTACCATAGCCTGTAATTACGATGGCTTTCACTTTTTTTGCCATTTGACAAGTCTCTTAAGGATTTTTATTCGCCAAAAAGCTCACGCTTGATCCACTTGATCCCGAACCTCAGAAGAGCGGTGTCACTATTAACGATATCTTCATAATTTACTTCAGGAAAGGAATCCAACCCTTTGAATTCAGGTTGTTTGATTAAGTTTGCAAATGCGTCGAGATCATAAAGTGACATCATATATTTTTGAATCTGATCCTCTGTAAATCGAGCGCCTTTCTTCACCTTGTCGTGCTGAAGTATGGATATTACCAGATCATTGAATTCATTATAGGGCCGAAGTCCCTGGTCCTGGATCCAGCCACTGATTTCCTGCTCCTTTTTTTCTTTGAATCCATGGCAATGAGGTTCTGTAATCAGAACGTAAAAATCTCCAACCTTTCCCGCCGGATTCTGGAAAGCGGCTCTTCCAAGAGGATATATCCGGCATGCGCCCGGACGGTCTTTATAGATCACGCAACCCTTGGAAGTTACAAAGGGGCAGCTTGCCCGGCCGTCATCCACCATTCCGAGATAGACCCAGGGCAATACGTCTCCCTGCTCCTGTTCTATAACCGCGTGGCGTTCCAGGAATTCGGAGGAGGTGAGTTTCAGCGCCTCTTTTAAGCGGAGGACGTCATATGGGGTGAGCGCAAGCTCAAGCTGCCTGCAGCAGTCGGTAAAACAATTCACCCCTGGGTGACATCTGAACTGGAACAGCTCGCCTTGAGGGAGCTTCCTTACATTTTCCGGTAACAAATCCCGAGACATCAGCTTTCCTTTTTCCGCAATATGTGGAGCAGCGGACTAGCTATGAATACAGAGGAATACGTACCCACGACCAGACCGCAGGCAAGTGCGAATGAGAAGTCATGGATAACGGTTCCGCCAAAGATAAAAAGAGTTAATACAACAAGGGCCGTTGTAAGAGATGTCACAAGGGTACGGCTGAACACCTGGTTGATACTTCTGTTAATGGTATCAGTAAATTTTTCGGAAGGCCCTGATTTTTTCATGAGTTCGCGGATTCGATCAAACACCACAACACTGTCGTTCAACGAGTATCCTGCCAGGGTCAGGAGCGCGGTCACAATGAGAAGCGTTATCTCGACGTTTAAAAGGTAACATATACCCAGAACCACGATCACATCGTGGAAGGTTGCAACCGCGGCTGCAAGACCAAAGCGCATATCAAATCTTAAGGCGAGATATATGATAACACCAAGCAATGAAATGAAGATCGCCTGAATCGCCTTGTTTCGGAGTACCGCACTGACCGATGATCCGATTTCAGACTGACTTTCCAGAACAAATTGTTTTTCAGCCATGTGATCATTTAATATTGTTGTGATCTCATCGCTCAAGTTACCTATAACTTTTTCTGATTTCTTGAATTTTACAATGAGCCTGTCTTCGTTTGTGACCTGTTGCAGATCAAGACCAGGTTTGCCGTTTTTCTTGAAAACCGTCCGCACGTCCTCTAATGCAAATGGTTGTTCAGCCTTGTACTGCAAGAGACTTCCGCCTGAGAAATCCACACCCAGATTTGCGTGGCCGCGAAGTATCTGAGCAAATGCGAACAGCCCGACCAGTACAAGTATGGCTGAAAAGGTGAAAGTGATATTTCTGATTTTCATGTAGTCGATGTTCGGACGATTTATGAGCTGCATGAATTTTATGGGTTTGAGCCATCTGCGGTCGTAGAGTATATCGTAGATCAGCCTTGTGCCGAACAGGGTTGTGAAAAGGTTGAATGTGACACCAAGTGAGAGTGTTACCGCAAAACCCTTGATCGGGCCTGTGCCGAACAGAAAGAGCGCTAATGCCGTGATAAGGGTTGTCACCTGGGAGTCTATAATGGTCCACAATGCCTTGTCATAGCCGCCTTCGATGCCTGATTTGACCGTTTTTCCAATCGCGAATTCTTCGCGCATTCGTTCAAATATGAGAACATTGGAGTCCACGGCCATACCGATTGCGAGGATGATGCCGGCAATTCCAGGGAGGGTGAGTGTGGCCTCCAAGGCCGCAAGACCGCAAAAGAGGAAGAGGAGGTTCAAAAGAAGCGCGCAATTCGCAATTACGCCGGAGAGTTTGTAATAGACCATCATAAACAGAAGCACCATCACGGTTCCAAAAAGACCTGACATAAGCCCCTTGTTGATGGAATCCTGCCCAAGGGAAGCCCCGACGGAGAGATTCTGAATTATAGAGACCGGTGCGGGCAGGGCGCCGACTCTTAAGACGATTGCAAGGTCCGCTGCCTCTTTCTGGGTAAAACTCCCGGAGATCTGAGCGCTTCCGCCCAAGATTCTCTCCCGTATGACCGGCGCTGATCTGACCACTTCGTCCAGAATGATGGCAAGCCGCCTGTTGACGTTTTTTTCCGTGAGTTGTCCGAACACCTTGCCGCCTCGGTCGGTCAGGTCAAGGCTTACCATGGCTTCGTTGAAATTGCCTCCAAATCGGACGCGCGCGTCTTTAACCATTTCACCGGTCATAAGAATAGGACTGTTCATCAAAAGAGGTTTTTTGATTTCAACGCCTGTTTCCAGGTCCACTTCTTTTTCAAAATAGACTTCCGTGTTGTCGGGCAGTCGGCGCTGCAGAATCATATTGAGATTTTTTCTGTTGTCGCCCTCTTTCCACTGTCCGCTCTCTTCAGCCTGCCGGATCAGTCCCGGGAGATTGATGCCGGGCGTATCGTTTACCAGTTTGAATTCCAGTTGCGCAGTCTGGCCTATCAGGTTTAAGGCCCGTTTCGGGTCAACACCCGGCAACTGGATCACAATTTCGTCAGTACCCTGTTTTATAATGACAGGTTCAGCAACACCAAACTGGTCAATACGGTTTCGGATAATTTCCAGCGACTGGTCAACAGCATGTATGTTAATGAAATCTATTCTGTCATCGTTAAGTGTCAGAATGATCTTTGGAAACGAGCCGATTTCCGCCTCTATTTTTGTATCAAGATTTGGAAAGTCTCCGGCAATGACCTCCTTTACAGTGTCAAGAGCGCTTGTGTTGGGCAGGGTAAATATTGCCTTGTGGGGATCACTGGATGCGGTGCGGACTACTGAAACCTTTTTATCCGCCAGGGCGTCTTTTAGATCCTGTGCGGAAAAGTCAAGTGAGTTCTCGATGGCTCTGTCCAGATCTACCTTTAAAACCAGGTGCATGCCGCCCTGAAGATCAAGTCCGAGACGCAGTCCCTCTGGAGCAAGGTAATTGCGCCACCAGTCCGGGACATTCTTGTAAACCGACGGCAGAAGGGTAACCCCGGAAAAGGTGATAAGGGAAATCAGTAGTAGTATTTTCCATATAAGGGTGCGGCTCATTCAATAACTCCTTGGATTTATGTATGAATTCGGTAATATTTCATGTCTGAAGTTAGATGATGTTGATTTTCAAACAATGGAGCGGGATTATACTCAACTAAAGCAATATTTCAAAGCCTAAAACCGGATGCGGAATCAGGAATAGCCGATTTTCCTTGAAATAGGAGAAAATTTGGGTCTGATCACGGGTTGCGAACCAATGTCATTGACTTAAGGAAAATCCTGCTTTATTAATTAGTA
>JAYEJK010000434.1:0-7645 GCA_034660535.1 Thermodesulfobacteriota bacterium
GGACTATTTTCAGTACCCCCCTGAGGGGTATAAGTACCTTAACAGCTGCGTGTAACTATTTAAAAATATTTCACCTTTTTGATTTCCTGCCAGAAAAAACAAGAAAATTACCACTAAGGTACTAAATGAGACGATTATTAACAAACTGGGAATGCTCCCTTGACAATTAGCAATGATAAACGAAGAATAAAAAATGGATGTTGGTTAATTTTTAATTTTTAAATATTGTCTGCTGAAAAAATGAGAGGTGATACTATGAAGAGAATATTCGTTTATTTTATCGTTTTCATTCTTTGTGAAATGACTTATGCGTATGCAGGGAATTATACAAATTCCGCCCATGGAGACAACACTCACGGTGTTAAACGTACCTCAATCTCGCAATATGCAAAAGGCAACTGCGCCCACTGTCATGAGCAGCATGTGAGCATTGCCGGGGATGAACCGACGCCCGATTCGGGCGATGCCTCTGGGCCCGACGTGAATTGCGTTTTTGCGCAAAATTTCAACATTCTTAAAACCACGGGCCCATACGTCCTGGATGACGACTTCTGTTTTTACTGCCATACGAACATGAGTTCCGTTCAATCAGGCGGCATTGTAAATAATGAATTCAGTTGCGTGTTTGGCTCGTACAGTCCAGCGCTTGCCAGTGGCATTTTGGATGCCTTTAATCTGAGCGCGAATAAGACACATGGTTCTTATCATAATCTCTATGACATTTGGAGATTTGCTAAAAGCAAATTTAGTTTTTTCAAAGATGAATCCAATCCCTGTGTGGCCTGTCACAATCCGCATCTGGCAAAGAGAAACAAGGCCCATACGACTGATCCCGCATACACTGTCCTGTCTCTACCGAGTGATCACAATAACCTCTGGGGAGATAGTGCGGACAGCAGCGAGAGAATGAGCAGATATACAACATACCGGCCCCCTTATTACAATTCAACCGCGACCTATGAGCCTGACGGATCAGTCATGCACAACGGTTCCAAAATGCCGGATTACAATACCTTTTGTCTCGATTGCCACCAGTATGAGGTGCCGAGCACGGAAACAACATCTATGAATCCCAATACCACACCCGGTTATCTGACGGCCATAGATTGGGCAGTTTCAGGCGACATGCACGGCGGGAGGCCAAGAATAAATAGTGTCGATGGGATGGCGGAAGGTCAAGTCGGGACGATAATCAATCCCTACCATGATTCTCCGGACTCAAATTACGTCCTCTCCTGCATGGACTGCCATGAACCGCACGGTAGTGTGTTGGTCTCCGCACGACCCTCCTCTTATCTGTTGAGAAAGGAGGTTAACAACAACGTTGTTGAAGGGTGCGGACCACTGTTGGAGAGCTTCTGCGAGACGGATTTTTGCGGAAGTTGCCATACGTTTGCACACTGCGGCGGCCCCCAAGGCTGTTTTCAGTGTCACTATCACGGCGGTGTGGGTGCTGGAGGCGGTTGGTGTGGTATTTGGACGGACCATGTCTTTTGAACGTAATTTTTTAACAAGTAAAGCTGGTATCTATTTATACTTCATAATTCGACATTCCTGGTGACCTCGATATTCATAAGTCAGCGATTATGGTCCTGACCCCTGTGATCGATTACGTTCTATTTAAATCGTACGACGCTTCGATATTATGTATGGCCCCTTTTGGTGTTAGAACGCTTGAATAGAGGCGGAATTTTGAAACCTCGAAAGGGCCGGCGCTAAAGAGTCCGTTTACAGCAAGAAAGTCAGTCACTTTGGTAATCGGAGTATTCTTTAATCGTGCAATGGTTACGTGCGGGGAATATTTTCTTCGTTCCGGTTCCAGACCGAGCCGGACCAGGACAGAGTTTACACGGTTCCTTAACTGAACCAGAGTGTCCTTTGTTTCAATTCCAGCCCATAGCACTCTGGGCGCTTTTTTAGGCGGAAAGTGGCCAAGGCCCTTGAGGCGCATTGAAAAGGAATCCCCCTTTATATCCTTAAGATCCTCTCTTATCTCTTTAAATAATACCCCGTCAACTTCCCCGATAAAACGCAGGGTGAGATGCAGTTGTTTTTCAGGCACCCATCTGGCGCCGGGAACACCAAAGCAAATGGAAGTGAGTTCCTTCATAATCTCTTCCGGGAAGTCAATCGCCACAAATAGCCTGGGCATCATAATTTACTCCTTTTCATTTAGTGTGTCAGCAGGTTACATTACGGAAAATTTTTTTGCAACAGGCAAGAGAATCAGTAAAAATGGATTTCAATATCAATGACATATCCACGCCTTGCTACGTGATTGATCGCGGGGTTGTGGAAGAGAACCTGAAGAAGTTGGCCGGGATCAAAGAAAGGAGCGGGTGCCGGATACTGCTTTCGTTAAAGGCGTTTGCCATGTTCTCTCTTTTCCCGTTGATAAGGGAGTACCTTGATGGAGCAAGCGTCAGTTCACTGAATGAAGCCCGATTGGCGCATGAGGAATTCGGTGGAGAGATTCACGTCTATGTTCCGGCTTATAAGGAAAGCGAATTCGGACGGCTTCTTAAATACTCTGATTTTATGATTTTTAATTCGTTTTCCCAGTGGCATCGATTTGAAAAATTCATAAAAACAAGTTCAAAAAAGGTTTCATTCGGAATCCGAATAAATCCTGAACATTCGGAAGTCGAGGCCAGGCTCTACGACACGTGTGACAGGTTTTCCCGTCTGGGCGTAAGATCGGAACAGTTGCGTGACAAATTGCCTGACCGGATAACAGGGCTTCATTTTCATTCTCTATGCTGCCAGAATTCAGATGTGCTTGAGCGTACATTAAAGGCGGTTGAACAAAAATTCGGCAACCATCTGCATAAAATTCAGTGGCTCAACCTGGGTGGCGGACATCATATTGTCAGTGAAAATTACGATATTGACCTGCTCTGCAGCCTGATTACCGGGATCAGGGAACGGTACGGAGTCAGGATCTATCTGGAACCAGGTGAGGCCGTGGTGCTTGATGCAGGTGTGCTGGCGGCCACGGTGCTTGATATAGTTCACAACGAAATGGACATTGCCCTTCTTGACACATCAGCCGTGGCCCACATGCCGGATGTGTTTGAAATGCCTTACCGGCCCGATATTGTTGGGGCAGGGATCGCCGGTGAGTATAATCACACGTATCGTCTGGGAGGTATAACCTGTCTTGCAGGGGACGTAATCGGTGATTATTCCTTTCCCGAACCCCTTGAAATCGGCAGCAGGATCATCATTCGGGATATGGCACATTATACGATGGTCAGGAACAGTCATTTCAACGGAGTAAAGCTCCCTGATATTGCCATCCATGATCCTGGTTCAGGAAAAATCGAAGTAGTCAGAAGATTCGGGTATGAGGATTTTAAGAATCGGCTTTCCTGAAAATTCATCTAGTCACCCTTTATTCTTCACCGGCCTTTTTCGTGAAGACGAAAAGAGTTCGAATAGCGTTTGAAAAGGGCAGCCTGAATTCAAGGGTTTCGGTCAGTTGAAAGGGGCTGTTCGGCGTCTCCTTTTTCCATGCCTTTACTTCATTTTCACCATTGGGCCCTTTCATACAGATCACCTTTCCTTCGGGCCGGCAGGCGCGGGCGGAAAGATCAAGGAAATCGGTAATCCGTGTCAATGCTCTACTGGTAATCAAGGTAAATAACCCGCTCTCTTTTTTTGGTTCGTAATCTCTATTCAGCCGTTCGGCAACAAGAGTCACCCCTGAAAGACCAAGGGTTCGAATAATCTGTTTAAGAAATGAAACTCTCTTCAGACGCGGTTCCATCAGGGTTAGAATAAGTTCAGGAAAGACGGCTTTGAGTACGAGTCCGGGAAAGCCTGCGCCCGTTCCGACGTCCAACAGGCTTGTCGGTTTTTGAGAGTCAAGAATGATGGGGAGAAGGGTCAATGAGTCGAGGAAGTGATTTTCAATGATCTTGAGATTCGATCCTTTGGCAACCAGGTTCATCTTTTGGTTCCATTTTACAAGTTCCAGGAAGTACTGATCCAGCCTTAAAACGGCATCTTCGGCCACCTGCAGTCCCATAAGATCAAGACCCCTGGTCAGTATTTCTTTATTTTTCATTCATCAACTCTGATGTAATCGTTCTCAGGCGCTCCATATGGGCGCTAGCAGTTCGGCTCACTATATAGGTAATATGGGTCTGGAAAGAAATAACTTGGATTTTCCGTTTCCGAACTGTATCACACTTTTAGCCGGTTTGACATCCCCGAAATCCTCACCGTAGCCCTGCTACGCTTGCGGTTTCGTGAATATCAAACCGACTAAATCTGCAACACATTTCGGATCGGAATTACCCAAGTTATTTCTTTCCAGACCCTATGTGAGACGGGCTGGTCGCGTTCAGATGGAGGGCCTGTGAACGATTACACTCTGATTGAAACGGATTCTGCGTGGGCGGTCAGCCCTTCCATATCCGCCAGTTTCAGAATATGTTCGGCATCTTTTATAAGCGCCTGGCGTGTGTAGGAGATAAGGCTCGTCTTTTTTACAAATGTCTCGACACCAAGGGCTGAAGAGAAACGGGCAGTGCCCATGGTCGGCAGGACGTGGTTGGGACCGGCGATGTAGTCGCCCGCCGCCTCGGGGGAATAGTTGCCCAGAAAGACCGCGCCGGCATTTCGTATTTGATGCATCCACTTGTCAGGTTCATTGAGCATCAATTCAAGATGTTCGGCAGCGATTTGGTTTGCGATTGAGATTGATTCTGAAACGTTTTCGCTGATCAGTATTACACCGCGGTCAACAAGGGCCTTTTCGGCAATCTTATTTCTGCTCAGTGACGCAAGCCGGCTTTCCAATTGTTTCATTACCTGTTCGGCAATATCAGAACTCGTTGTTACAAGCATGGCCAGGGCCTGTGGATCATGTTCCGCCTGGGCCAGCATGTCTGCGGCGATAAACGCCGGGTTTGCAGATTCATCCGCAAGAATCAGGACCTCGCTTGGACCTGCAATCATATCTATTCGAACGCGTCCTGATACCTGCCTCTTGGCCTCGGCCACATACTGATTCCCCGGGCCGACTATTACGTCCACAGGCCGGATGGTCCTGGTGCCGTAAGCAAGGGCGGCAACAGCCCATGCACTGCCCACCTTGTAGATTTCGGTTATACCTGTTTTCCGGGCTGCAACCAGAAGCGCCGGATTTACCTGTCCGTGTCTGTCCGGCGGAGTTGCCATGACCCGCCTTTTGACACCCGCAATAAGCGCAGGAATTCCATTCATCAGAACAGATGATACAAGCGGCGTGCTTCCTCCCTGCCCGCCGGGCACGTACAGGCCTGCTGATTCCACGGGATGAACCAATCTGCCCGTAACAATCCCGTCACCCCTTGTTATTGTCCAGGACTCCTCCTTTTCTCTTTCATGAAAGGAATGAATCCGTTCAAAAGCAGCATCAAGGGTCCGGATGAAATCAGTATCCACTTGATTGTAGGACTCATCAAGTTCCTGTTTGCTGACTCTCAACTGTTCAACAGTTAAGTCAGGCGCGTCAAATTGCCTGGTATATTTCAGTAAAGCCTCATCCCCTTGACCTCTGACCTCGGCTATAATATCAGACACAGTGTGCATGCATTTACTGTCCGCAGTCTGGAAACGGTCGCAGAGCCTTAAAAGCAGTTCTTGTCCCTTGGTCGAGGATGTTGCAATTGGTGTGATAATCATATCTTTTCTCGTAAGCGTTCACAGGCGCCGCATCTGCACGCTTACAGTGTAAGGGGTTTGCGATCAGGCAGGTTTTTTGCTACTTCGTGATCGGTTACCTTTTCTGTGTAATTTTGAGCAGTTGGATATCGCCGGCCGTAGCCGAAGGCCTTTGTAGTGACCTTTAGTCCGATTGGGGCCTGTTTTCGTTTGTATTCGTTGATTTTGATTCTCATGACAACGTCTTTTGCAATTGATTCCTTAAAACCAAGGTCTATTATTTCCCGGACACTTAAATTTTCTTCAAGGTATGCCTTAAGGATCGGGTCGAGCACGCTATATGGCGGCAGGTCGTCCTCATCTTTCTGGTCCGGCGCCAGTTCGGCGCTGGGTGGTTTGGAAATAGTCCTTGATGGAATGATCTCCTGGCCACGGTTGACATATCCGGCCAGTTTGTAGACCATTTCCTTGGGCACATCGGAAATGACTGCCAATCCACCGCTCATGTCTCCGTAAAGGGTGCAGTAACCGACAGCCATCTCTGACTTGTTGCCTGTGCTCAAGAGCAGACTGCCCAACTTATTGGCAAGGGCCATGAGCAGATTTCCACGGATGCGGGCCTGAATGTTCTGTTCGGTCACGTCATGAGACGGAAGGGAACCGGAAGAATTTTCGAGCAGGTCACCCAGTATTTTTCGGTATGTTTGAAAAATATCTGATATCGGGATAATTTCAAACCGGATTTCAAGGTTTTGCGCAAGTTGCCGCGCGTCTTCAATGCTTTCCTTTGACGAATAAGGTGAGGGCAGGGCCACGCCCATAACGTTTTCCGCGCCCAGGGCGTCACATGCAATGGCTGCGGTCAGGGCTGAATCAATGCCGCCGCTCAGTCCGAGGATTCCCTTTTTAAAGCCGCATTTAGACACATAATCCCGCGTGCCCATGACAAGCGCCTCAAATACCGCGTCAATTTCTTCTTGGTCGGTGGTTTTATCAAGGGTGATTGATCTGAAATTATTCTTACTTGAATCCGTGTCAAATATCACCATGTCTTCCTGGAATTTTGCGGCCATGGCGATGATCTCGCCCTGTGGGTTCATTGCCAGGCTTTGGCCGTCAAAAAGGAGGGAGTCCTGACCTCCCACCTGATTAACGTAAGCCAGGGGTATGCTGTATTTAGTGCAGATGTTTGAAAATATTTTTTTTTTGGCGCTGAATTTCCCTATATGAAAAGGAGAGGCGGAAAGATTAATAAGCATCTCAACTTTGGAACTCGAATTTTTATACAATTCCTCTATCGGGTCGACAGTATAGAGCCGGCGGGGAAAGAAATTTTTATCGTTAAAGACATCTTCGCAGATCGTGAGTCCAAAGGTCATTCCCTTGTAATTAAAGACTCGGCTTTCGCTGCCCGGCTCAAAATACCTGGTTTCGTCAAAGACATCGTAAAAAGGCAGAAGTCGTTTCTGTGCCGAGAAAAGAGTTTTTTTATCCTCGAACAGGACTCCGGAGTTGTGAAGAGGTTTACCTGTGGATGCAGTGTGGGGAGTGATTACACCAATGATGACGCCGATTCCTGTTATGCGGGATAAGAGTCCTTGGAATGCCTCAGCTTGGTCCCTTAGAAAGGAAGGTCGGTCCAAGAGGTCCTGCGGCGGGTATCCGGTAACAGCCATTTCCGGGAAGATTACCAGGTCGCAGCTTTGCTGCTTGGCCTTTTCCGCCCACCCGGTAATGTTTTCCGTGTTGCGGGAGAAATCCCCGATCACCGGGTTTGTCTGTGCTAGAGCGATTTTCATGTTTACTGCCGGTCACACCGGAATGATCAAAATATCCATTTTTTGAGGATGTTAAGGACTATAGTCTTTTTGGCATTGTTAATTTAATATAGCTATGCTATCATGAGGTCTCAACTTACCACAGGAGGTCTCATGGCTATTTGTCCAAAATGCAGTTCTGAAAAATGTGTGAAAGATGGTATTATAAACGGAAG
>JAYEJK010000435.1:0-1779 GCA_034660535.1 Thermodesulfobacteriota bacterium
CCCTTAAGGGCACGATAGAGCCGCTCCTTGTCGCGAACGTCTCCAATAAAATAACGCATGCATTCATACTTCGAATGCGGAAAAATCTGAGCCATCTTAAACTGCTTATACTCATCACGGCTGAAAATAATCAGTCTTCGAGGTTTATACCGTTTCAGAATAGTCTCTGTGCATTTGTGTCCAAAAGAACCGGCGCCACCGGTAATTAGAATATTTTTATCATTAAGCATTGTTTCTCCATATAAATCATCACACCCAAAAGGGCTGTCCGAAAATAAAAAATTTTATTACTTTACCAAGTCTTCAAAATTTAGGCGTTCACAAAATGAACGCTCAAAATTTGAACATATTACCGGTAGATAGTCAAGCAAAATGTCGAAGCATCTGGGCCTTATCCTGTGCGGCTGCTGCCCTGTGATCGGTTACACACGAGTGGATGCAAAATTTAGAATTGCGAATGTTATGTTCAGGGCTTATATTGGCTGAAAAATTACTACGCCCCGCAGGAAGTGCCCTTTGGGTACTTTTTACGACGCCATCAAGAATACATCGAAATCTAAATGAACAACTCCAATGTAAAACGAAAACTAATTTTCATCCTACCTTCTCTGGAAAGCGGAGGCGCGGAAACCGTCATACTGAACCTCATTGCTCACCTTGACCGTGCCCTCTATTCTGCGGAACTATTGGTTCTTGATGGCAAGGGGCCCCTAAAGGAGACTGTACCCTCTCATGTTGTAGTACATGACCTTGAAACTCCCCGTTTACGCCATGCGATTTTTAAAATAATAAAAATAATACGTTCCCAACGCCCTGAATTAATAATTTCTTCAATTTGTCATATCAACATTGCACTCCTTGCGTTGCGCCCCCTGTTCTTTCGAAAAAATAAAGTGATTGTGCGTGAGTCCAACACGCCGTCAAAACGTCTTGCCTCGCTCCCGTTTCCCGCTTTATTTAAGACCGGGTACAGACTCTTTTACCCAAAAGCAGATAAGGTTCTGTGCCTTTCCAAACAGATGGCTGATGAAATCATTCGCGATTACCATGTATTGCCCGACAGAATTGAGATTCTCTGGAATCCTGCTAATGTTAAAAAAATTCGTAGCTTAGCTGGAACTCCAATTCGAATTCCCGGCAAAGGGATCAGATTTGTGGCAGCCGGCCGACTCATCGAACAAAAGGGCTTTGACCGGCTGATCGAGATGCTCGCCTCGATTTCATGTAACGTACACCTAACGATCCTCGGGCATGGACCTCAAAAAAAGAAACTACATGACATGATCACACATCTTGGACTTGAAGAGAAGGTCCGATTGGCGGGGTTTACAAAAAACCCATGGGCCTATTACGCAGGCGCAGACGCCTTCCTTCTCTCTTCCCGCTGGGAGGGGATGCCAAATGCCGCACTTGAGGCATTAGCCTGCGGCACTCGGGTAATTGCGACTCCAGAGGCTGGAGCTATTGATGAAGTGGCACAAATGACAAAACCGGGATCAGTAACCCTTGCCGAAACGGGCGCCCCATTCGTACGAGTCATGGAAAGCGTTCAACCAGACCTGATATCCACACCACGTAAAACTTTACTGCCATCCCAATTTTTTCCTGAGTCAGTGCTGAAACAATTTTCAAAGATATTGGAGTCGATTTTTTAAACTTAGGGTCTGGAAAGAAATAACTTGGGTAATTCCGATCCGAAATGTGTTGCAGATTTAGTCGGTTTGATATTCACGAAACCGCAAGCGTAGCAGGGCTACGGTGAGGATTTCGGGGATGTCA
>JAYEJK010000436.1:0-2752 GCA_034660535.1 Thermodesulfobacteriota bacterium
ATTGTGAGGTTACAAAACCGCAGGACTAGCAGCGCTAATTTGAGGATTTTGTAACCTCACAATCGGCCCAAAACGGCCTGAAGATGAGATGGAAGATGTACAAGTTATTTTTACTTGAGCCCTTAAGAAGCACAACATATCAATCTGATTTTCTTTGAGGGGTGCTCTTTTCAGTACTTGTGATCGGTTACGACCGCAGAGAGCGCCTAGAACATCATAGAAACAGTCTTACCAATATGCAAACAATTCGTCGGCAGATAATTGAACTTCTCCAACAAGGGCCGATGGTTGTCAGAGAAATATCTCAGGAAATAGGTATAATGGAAAAAGAGGTGTTCGGTCACCTTGAACATATCAGGTTTTCGATTAAGGCTGCCGGCAAAAAACTGAATATTGACCCGGCGGTTTGTCTTGATTGCAATTATTCGTTCAAGGATCGAAAACGAGTCAAGCATCCCGGCCGTTGTCCCAAATGCAAGAGTACTCACATACGGAAACCGGAATATTCAATTCGTTAGGAACAGAGAGGCAATATATGAAAATCAAATACTTAGTTTTGATGCTCCTTTGTCTGTTGTTGAGCGGAATACATGGCTTTGCTGCAGACACCGAATCTATCATCAAACGGGTTGAGGATAATCTGAACGGCAAAACCGCCTTTATGAAATTTACTATGAAGGTCAAGACCAAGAGAAGTGAGCGGACCATGAAAATGGACAGCTATTCCATTGGTAAAGAAAAAAGTTTTATTAAGATTACCTACCCGAAAAAAGACAAGGGCATTACCTTTTTAAAGGTCGATAAATCAATGTGGCAATATGTGCCGCGTATTGAAAAGACGATCAAGATTCCGGCATCCATGATGCTGCAAAGCTGGATGGGCAGTGATTTTACTAATGATGATCTGGTCAGAGAAAGTTCGATCAGTGAGGACTATGAGCAAAGGATCGTAGCGGAAGATGAAACAGAGTATGAAATAGAACTCCTGCCCCATGAGGATGCACCTGTGGTGTGGGGACGAATCCTTATGGGGGTGTCGAAAAAGTATTTTTTGCCGACCACTGTAAAATATTTTGATGAGGATGATGTCCTGGTACGCATTCTCAGTTATGAGGACGTTAAAAAGGTCGGCCAACGGTTTTATCCGACCCATTGGGTAATGGACCCGAAAAGTGAAGACAAAGCCGGCCACCAGACTATTTTTGATATAAACGAAGCAGTCTTTGATGAGAAAATAAGCGACACGTATTTTACCAAAAGGGCGTTAAAGAGGTATTCAAAGTAAAAGATGTTTTTAAAAATCGCCATTAAGAATATCGTGGTTTACAAAAAACGCAGCATTGTCACGATCGTGCTTACCTGCTTTACTACGGCGCTCCTGGTGTTTGCCTCGGCTTTCTGGGATGGATCTCATAATAAGATGATTGAAAGCGCTGTGGAGATATATCCCGGCTATCTGCAGATCACCCAGAAAGATTTCCGCAAGACCCCAAGCTATGACAACCTGATCTTTGATGCGCAATCGGTCCGTAATACGCTGACGGGAATCAGCGGAATTGATACCTTCAGCGAGAGGTTTGAATCGTTTGTTCTTTTTTCTTCCCTGGAAAAGGCGGTGGGCGGTATGTTTACCGGCATTGAGCCGAAAAAGGAAGAGCGGTTGTCACGTCTGAAAAAATCCTTAAAAAAAGGCGAATATTTATCTCCTGACGACCATGCGAAATTGTACATTGGAAGCGAGCTTGCCAAAAGGCTGAAGGTTGATACAGGGGATGTCCTTTCGTTTGTGGGAACCGGGGCGGATTACTCTTTTGCCGCTGATAACGTTACTGTAAAAGGCATTTTTCAAACCGGGCTTTTTGATTTTGACGCTCGCGCCGCTTTTGTAAGTAAATCCTACTTTGATGAGATTATGGCCGCCCAAAATTATGCCACCCACTTTATTGTACTGCCGGACAAGCCCGAAAATGCTGAGGAGCTGGCAGCAATAATCAGCCAAAAGCTCGGCAAAGAGTATCAGTCCTTAAGCTGGCAAAAGACCATGGCGGGCCTGGTGCAGGGAATGAAGGTGGATTCCATTTTCGGCTATATAACCTTAGGAATTATCTTTATAGTCATCTTTTTCGTTATCATGATCTACACACTGCTCACTGTCTTTGCCCGGGTCCGGGAAATCGGCATCTTGCGCGCCGTGGGCACCACTCCGTCCCAGATTTTGCGCCTGCTTCTTTTAGAAAGCGCTCTTTTAGGCCTGGTCAGCGTGATTGCCGGCGGTCTGATCGGCGGTGCGCTTGCATATTATTTTGAGCTCAACCCGATTGTTATTTCCGGGTATGAAGAACAGTTCAAACAGTATGGGCTGGCTGCTTCGGCCATGCCCGCCATATTTTCGTTGTCCACTCTTGTCCGGGACATGATCGTTATGTTTGTTTTGACCGTGTTGTCCACCCTGTATCCGATTTTGAAAGTCAATGGGTATCGGCCGATAGATGCAATCCGCCAGTAATCGTTCACAGGCGCCCCATCTGCACGCGCCCAACGGAAGTGCCCTTGGGGTGCGATCAGCCCGGCTCACATAGGTTTTACTATAGTTCGCCGGCCTGATCGCGTACATATGGGGCGCCTGTGAACGATTACATACTGGAGGAGTCTGCTAAGCAGGGGGCCTCTCTGAACGGTTATATCCGCCATGTATAAGCTTGTTGTGAAAATCGCCTGGGCATCGCTTCACAGGCGCAAGATTCGTTCCGGC
>JAYEJK010000436.1:2852-7630 GCA_034660535.1 Thermodesulfobacteriota bacterium
GTGAACGATTACATACTGGAGGAGTCTGCTAAGCAGGGGGCCTCTCTGAACGGTTATATCCGCCATGTATAAGCTTGTTGTGAAAATCGCCTGGGCATCGCTTCACAGGCGCAAGATTCGTTCCGGCCTGGTTGTCTTGATGATCGCGGTCAGCCTTTGGGGGGTGCTGTTCATGGAAGGCATCTATGACGGTATGATCGAACAGATGATCGGCAACGCGATCCGCAGCGGCAGTGGTGATATCACTCTTTTTGTCAAAGGATACCGGTTGGATAACGATCTCGGAAAATTAATCACCAGGACTGAAGATATCGACCGGTTACTTAGCAATGACAAACGGGTGAAAACCTATATAATGCGGATCAGGCAGGACGGCCTTGTCGCTACGGCCCAATATTCAAGAAATGTGTCCATATACGGCGTTGAACTTGAGGCGGAGCGTGTCCACGGCAGGCTTGACAGCTACATTACAAGCGGTGAATTCAGTTTCGGCAGGAAAAACAAGGGGGTAATTTTAGGGGCAAAGCTTGCCGATAAGCTAAAAGTAAAAATCGGGAAAAAAGTCATCCTTTCGGCCCAGAACAGTGAAAACGATGTGTCATCAATGGCGTTTAAGGTAACCGGTATAATTAAAACCAACAATATGGCCCTTGATGAAACCGCAATCTTTATCGACCGGCACAAGGCCGGGGATTTGCTGCTGGTTCCACAAGGAGTTACTCAGGTGTGCATGATTCTGCATAATGAAAAGGATATCCCGGCTCTGCAGGGGGAACTGCAGAAACATTTCAGTGAGTTGGAAGTATTTCGCTGGGACGAAATTTATCCGGCCTTGATGCAGAGCCGGGTGATGATGGAATGGTTTAATCTGGTGATAAGCCTTATCGTATTTTGCGTGGCCGGACTGGGAATTTTCGGGGTGATGCTGGTAAGTGTCCTTGAGCGGCTCAGGGAGTTCGGAATTATGCTGGCTGTCGGCACTAAGTTTTCTCAGATTCGGCAGATCGTGATGGCGGAATCGTTTTTTCTCGGATTTATTGGTTTTTTAGCCGGATCTCTGCTTGGAGGGATAACGCTTTACTATTTTTATGTGAGCGGCCTGGATTTGACTATGTTCAGCAAAGGATTGGATGCCTTTGGAATGGATGCTATAACCTATGCCATTATTCGGCCGAGTTATTTTATCACTGCCTTTATAGCTGTATCACTGGCAACTTTTTTGAGCGTATTGCTGCCTTTGCGGTTTTTGAAAAAAGCAAAGCCAATTGAAGCAATTCGGAATATCTAGGTCATAGGTTCCGGGTTCAAGGTTCAAAGGTTCAAGGTTTATTTAATTGGAATTTTTCCCTATTCAACCCTGATGGTTTCGTAAAAAGTCTGGAATTTATTTACTGTCATTCCGGCGAAAGCCGGCATCCAGTGATTTCAACATGTTCTGGATGCCGGATCAAGTCCGGCATGACGAATGCGAGCTTTTACGATTTCATCAACCCTGAACCGTAAACCGTAAACCGTAAACTGGAAACCGTATTATGCCCCCCCCCTTTCTTGAGATAAAACAAATCCACAAAATTTTTCGGCCTGGTAAAGATGTGAAAGTCATCGGCCTTGACGACATCAACCTTACCATAGACCATGGTGAATTTGTCGTTGTCTCAGGGCCGTCCGGCAGCGGCAAGACGACCTTGCTGAACATAATCGGCGGGCTGGAAGAGGCGACAAGCGGCACAATTATTCTTCAGGGTGAATCATTAACCGGTTTGTCTGAAACAGAACTGTCCGCCAGGCGGAGGGATTATATCGGGTTTGTTTTTCAGTCATATAATCTTATCCCTGTTCTCATTGTCAGGGAAAATATAGAATACATTATGAAACTTCAGGGCCGCAGCCAAAAAGAATGCGACGCCCGAACTTTGGAAGTGGCCGGAAAGCTGGATATAGTAGACCTGCTTGATAAAATGCCTAATCAGCTAAGCGGCGGTCAGCAACAACGGGTGGCAGTGGCCCGGGCTGTTGCCGCCAAACCCGGATTGATCCTGGCTGACGAACCAACCGCCAACCTTGACAGCAAAAACGCCGCCGTTCTTATGGATATGATGCAGCGCTTGAATGAAGATGAAGGCGTCACCATCATTTTTTCTTCCCACGATCCCATGGTAATAGAAAAAGCCAAACATTCTATAATCATAAAAGACGGGAAAATTGTTGCCAATGAGCGGTCTTGCTAACATTTTTCTTACCGCCGGTCTTCTAGCCGTACAATTTGATTACGGGCTTGAGAACACAAATATCATTACCTGCGATGAATACGATCGTTTAGGCGACTATAACCGCCTCCGCGCCGACATAAATCTGGATCATCCTGAACTTGACGGTTTCAGCGCCAAGCTGATCCTTGATAATGAAACGCGCTACAGCGAACAGCCGAGCAGCTTTACCAACAAGAGCAAGATTTACCGTGCCTATCTCGAATATGCCGGTGAAAAGCATTTCTGGGTTATCGGCCGTCAACGGGTTCCATTCGGCGTCGGCCGGATCTGGAATCCCATTGATGTTTTTAACCCTATAAATTCCCTGGCTGTCGAAGTAGACGAACGAACCGGCACGGAAGCTATCCGTTATGAGTATGCGTTAAGCCCTTTGGCCAATTTTGATATTACTATCTCCAGGGACAAAAGTGCGGCTCGAATTAAGGGATACCTTGAATTCGCCGATTTCGCCCTGGTGGCAGTTGCGGATAATGATAATGACCGGGACATTATCGGCTGGGAAATTGAAGGAGAACTGTTTGAAAGCGGCATTGAACTGCGCAGCGAAGGCGGCGGTTTTCATAACCGCACAACCGGCAGACGCCACACGGAATTTATCTGCGGAGTGGAATACGGGTTTGCAAATTCTCTTACAATGCTTGGCGAATACTATTTTAATGACCAGACCCAGATAGACCATCTGGGCTGCACGGTAAGTTATCAGCCGGCTACGCTATGGAGCATGAGGCTCCTGCACATCATCAACCTTGATGATCACTCCTCATTTACTACTCCTTCCATTGAATATAGCTTAAGTGATGAAATGATTATCAGCGGAGGGGTCTTTATCTACCAGGGAGGCTCTGATGACGAATTCGGAGTACAAGCCGATCAGTTCTATTTGCGTTGGTTTGTTCATTTTTGATAAGTTCTTCTCTGCCTTAACACCTGAGGATTCCCACCATTTTACCGATTATCGATACCACTCCCCTTTTTCTGCCCTTAAAAATCAGAGGTGTATAGGATTCGTTTTCCGCATGTAATCTGATACTGGTCCTGTCTTTATAAACCCTTTTCAAGGTCGCTTCAGGCAGCACATCCTGAACCAGCACCGCGGCTATTTCCCCATTTTCCACCTTGCCTTGCGGCCTGATAACGGCAATATCGCCATCCAATATATGCGCATCTATCATGGAATCGCCCCGAACGCGCAAAGCAAAGCATGTCTCGGAACCGAATAATTCCGGATCAATGCCAAGCACCTCCTCAATGTTTTCCAGGGCTTCAAGAGGATTTCCAGCGGCTATGGCGCCGACCACCGGTAATCCTTTGGTTATTAGTGAATGTCCTGTCCGCCAGGAACGTTTTTTCCCTGTCTCTGCATGAATATACCCTTTTTCTTTCAGTACACTGAGTACGCGATGCACGCCGCCTGGAGAGCGCAACCCAAAATGATCACAAATTTCCCTGATTGTAGGCGCTATTCCATGGTCCTTCTGATATGCGGCAATATATTCAAATACTGACTTCTGTCGACTGGGAAGCGTTTCAGGATCAAGCATAATCATGGGATATTTTACCTTCTCGCACAGTAATCTGTTTATAACCAAAATCGACATCCTTAATCCGTAAACGCATACATTCCATAAGCCTTAAACCAGCGCCATACAATAACTGCCCCAAAATCCAGTTAACCCCATCAAGTTGAATCAAAATGCTACGCACTTCTTCCCTGGTATAAACGACAGGCAGCTTAGCCGGCTTCTTGGCTCTTGTAAGATCAAATTCGGCAAGCTCGATTTTCAAAACATGCTTATAAAGAAAAACCAATGCACAAAGGGCCTGATTCTGAGTCGAGCTGGAAACTTTTCTTTTGACGGCCAGAAAGGTCAGAAAATCGGATATTTCCCGTTCTCCCATTTCTTTTGGATGTTTTTTGTTATGAAAAAATATATACCGTTTAATCCAGTCGATATACGTCTTTTCCGTACTGTAACTATAATGCTTAGTCCGTATTGCATTACGCACCTGATCAAGCAGTCTCGGTTTATTGCTGCCGTCAAAGCTCTTATGCAACGCTTGATTCCTACTTTGGACGCTATTTCTTGGTTCAGGCTGCTTGAACATGCTCCCCCCTCCAATAATTCAAGAAAAATCGATGAGCTGATTGGCAAAAACAGTAAATATTTAGCCAACCCTTTCCCTAACCCTACATACATAAGACGTTGTTTTTATGTAGATGGGGTGGCCGAATATTTACCCAAAAAAACATATGATGAAACGAAACAGACACGAACGTTTGTTCACATGGTAATTTACTGTTACCTAAATGTCAAATAATTATATTGCAAATGACCTGTATTTACCCTAATATTAAGCAATTATATTGCTTATAAGCCGTATAGTAAATATCTACCGGCGGAGCCGGTAGCTTTGTGAGGGCCCCTGGAAGGGGCCTTTGTTTAGTCGAACTCTGGTAAGGTTAATTGACGTTTGTCTGACAATTCCTGGTGTTTAATGTAATCACGT
>JAYEJK010000437.1:0-1770 GCA_034660535.1 Thermodesulfobacteriota bacterium
TCAAGATCTGTAACAAGATCCATTATTTTATAACTCCACTCGCTGTCAAAACCGAATTCCGGAGGTTTCCACATCAGGCTGCCGGAATGAATACTCACACGGGTAAAGAGGTAATCCGCAGCAAATCCCCTGTGGTCCAGACACACGAATTCTATAAGTCTGGTGTTAGGAACAATCCTGACCTCTTCCCTTAATACAGCCGGGTAGATCCTGGTACCTGCAAAATTAACAGATACAGCAGCCAGATAGAAAATAACCGCAAGAATAATTGTTTTATTCATTTTAACCGTGAACTTTATGAATCCTTGAACCGGGGTTATAAATCTCTCCTGTTAAAAATTGCCGTACTCAATGAAAGTATTGCCGAGAGATAGAAAAACCAGTAGCACGTAGCAGTCACTACCGGGCCGATTACCATCGGCTCTGCGTGAACAATGGCAAGACGGAAATCGAACATGTCAAAATTCGGGAAAAGGCAGGAGACCGATTTCACAAGCATGAGATGATATTTATTCCCAAGGATGCCAAGTCCGACAAAACTCTGAACCGCCTCTGTCAGGGAGTGGCCGACCACAAAGACTGCGATAAGCATCAGGGAATTCAAGGTAAAGCCTGTTCCTGATGAGAAAAACAAAAATCCGATCCCGGCGAGCAGCGTGAATTCAAGGATTGACCAGTACACAGCCCAGAATAATTCAAACGCGATCAAATGACCGAAAATCCAGGTCAGGAAAAAAATAGAGGTTCCGGCTAAAAGACTAAAAATTATAATAAGATACGATGTGCCCAAAAAACGGCCCAAAAGGTACGTGTGCCTCGGAATCCTGTTCAAAAACAGGTAAAGTTCATTTCTCTCCTTTTCCCGGTAAAGGGAAAACATGCCGGACAGGATGGTCACCATCAGGCAGACCAGGGATATGCCCAGCATTCCGCTATTTTCAATAAATCGCGCGGCAGTGCCCAGGGAAAGGCTGCTGATATAGACCGAGAAAAGAAGAAACAGGCCCAGGAAGAGCAGGAGACCTGAAAAAATTCTGTCGCGTATACTTTCTTTTAATGCGATTTGGCTGATTGTCAGGATGGGGTGCACATGACCTCCTTTCTAAAACTCTCGTCCAGATCCGTGGCGCTCCATTTTTTCAGAAAATCGGCCACAGATCCTATGAATTTCAGCCTGCCTTCAACCAGGATGCCGATCCTGTCACATAACCTCTCCACTTCAGACAGGTTGTGGGAACAGAAGAAAATAGTCTTGCCGCTGGTTTTCATTTCAAGGAGGAGATTTATGACCTGGTTTCTGCCTATGGGGTCAAGGCCGGATGTCGGTTCATCCATTACCAGGAAATCCGGATCGCCTGCAAATGCCTGGGCCAGACCCAGCCTCTGGCCCATACCCTTTGAGAGGTCTGATATGCGTCGGCTTCCGAATCGATCCATGCCGACTGCGTAAAGAAGTGAATTTATTATGTTTTTCTTTTTTCCGCATCCTGCCAGTCGGCTTTGAATCGTGATGTATTCCCGGACCGTCAGGTTGGGATTGGGCCGGAAGTCCTCGGGCAGATAACCGAATTGTTTTCTTGGATCTGTCATGAGAAGATTTTGGCCCTGAAAAACAATTTCTCCAATACTAGGGGCCATGAAACCCATGATGAGCTTGACTGCCGTTGTTTTGCCGGCGCCGTTCGGCCCGAGAAGCCCCATGACCTCACCTCTTTTTATTTTAAAGGTGAGTTTGTTTAAGGCGTTTATTTCACCGTGCCTGCTTTTGTA